>NZ_JBFARL010000110.1:0-27023 GCF_040674655.1 Actinomadura sp. NPDC049753
GCCTGCCCCACCCCAGCCACGTTGCCGTGCCCGAAAATCCCGAAACACCCCGCGAAGAACCGCCGCTCCTCACCATCCCGCTCGCTGTACTGCGCCGAGAGGAAGCGGATCAGCGCCTGAGCCACGGTGAGTCTCACGAGCGTCCCTCCGGCGAGGTCAGGGGCAGCCGGGGGTCCACCTGCTGCCCTTCCCAGGTGTCGCGGATCCAGGCATGCGCCGGGTCGTCGCAGATGCGCCAGGCGCGCTCCGGCGACGGCCCGGCCATCACGTTCAGGTAGTACAGGTCGTGCCCCGGCGGCGCCATCGACGGGCCGTGCCAGCCGTGCGGGATCAGCACGGCGTCGCCGCTGCGGACCTCCGCCAGCACATCGATCGGGCGTCCCGGCGAACCGTAGACGCGCTGGTAGGCCATGCCGTCCCGGGCGACCTCGAAGTAGTAGATCTCCTCCAGGACCGACTCGCCGGGCCTCTGCTCGTCATGCTTGTGCGGCGGGAACGACGACCAGCACCCCGCCGGCGTCAGCACCTCGCACGCGATCAGCTTCTCGGCGAACGGGAATCCCTCCGGCGTCCCGAAGTTGTTGACCTGCCGGCTCGCCGAGCCCGCACCCCGCAACTCCACCGGGACCTTCTCCGCCGGTCCGTAGCGAGGTGCGAGCCGCCGCTCGCACCGGGCGCCCGCCAGAGCGAACCGCCCGCCGCCGCGGACGGTCACCCGGGCGTCGCGCGGCACGTAGGCGAAGTCGCTGACCCGGGCGAAGACGTCCTCGCGGCCCTCCAGTTCGAACCGCTCGCCGTCGCACTCCACGGCGCACGACCCCGCCAGCGGCAGCACGATCGTCTCGAACTCACCGGTGTCGAACGTGTGGGAGCCGCCTTCCGGCAGTTCCAGCACCCGCAGCCCCGAATACGCCCAACCGGCCGACTCGGGTGTCACGACGAGCCCGTACGGGGCTTCCGCGGCGGTTCCGGCGGGGAGGTGGTACTTCATCGTGGCTCCTTGAGGAGTTCGTCGACCTCTTCTTGCGTGGGCATCGCGTCGGAGCAGGCGATACGGGACGCGACGATCGCCCCTGCGGCGCCCGCGAACTCGACGAGCCGCCGCAGGTCCCATCCGGCGAGGAGTCCGTGGCAGACGGCGCCGCCGAACGCGTCTCCGGCGCCGAGTCCGTTGACGACGTCCACCTTGACGGGGGGCACCTCCACGACCTCGTCGGCCGTCGCCGCGAGGACGCCTTCCGGGCCCATCTTCACGATGGCGAGTTCCGGGCCGCGGGCCAGGATCGCGCGGGCGGCGGCGCGCGGCTCCCGCTCCCCCACGGCGACCTCGCACTCCTCCAGGTTTCCGACCGCGACCGTTGCCCGTTCCAAGGCGAGGCCTGCCCAGTGCGGAGCCTCCGATGGGTCGTCCCACAGCATCGGCCGGTAGTCGAGGTCGATGACGGTCTGCCCGGGGTGCTCCGCCAGCGCGGTCAGGGTCGCCTCCCGGCTGGGCTCCTGCGAGAGGCCCGTGACCGTGGCCCAGACGATGCGCGCCGAGCGGATCGCGTCGAGGTCGAGCTCGTCCGCCCGGATCTCCAGGTCGGGAGCCTTGGGGTAGCGGTAGAAGTACAGCGGGAAGTCGTCGGGCGGGAAGATCTCGCAGAAGGCCAGCGGCGTCGGCAGGCCGGGGACGGCGGTGACGAACCGGTCGTCCACGCCGTAGCCCCGGAGGGCCTTGTGGACGAACCGGCCGAAGGGGTCCTCCCCCGTGCGCGTGACGACGGCGGTCCTGCGGCCGTACCTGGCCGCCGCCACGGCGACGTTGGTCGGGCTGCCGCCAAGGTACTTGCCGAACGACTCGACGTCCTCCAGCGGCGTGCCCACCTGGTTCGGATAGACGTCGACGCTGACCCGCCCCATCGTGATGAGGTCGAACGTCATCGGGCCACCCCGGCGAGGTAGTCGAGGCTCCTGCGGACGTCGCCGTACGGTCCGGCGTCCTGCGCGGGTTCGCCGGCGAGGACGGTGTCCTGCTCCATCACCCACCAGCCTTCGTAACCCGAGACCTCCAGGGTCCGGATGATGTCGGGGATGTCGATGTCACCGTCCCCGAGCGGCCTGTACAGACCGTCCCGCACCGCGCTCGTGTACGTGATGTCTCCCTTGAGTACCTGTTGGGCAAGGCCCACGTCCACGTCCTTCAGATGGACATGCGCTATGCGCGGCGCCGCGAAACGCGCCAGCCACACCGGATCGGTTCCGCCGACCAGGAGGTGCCCTGTGTCGAGGCAGAGCGGGATGCTGCATCCGCCCAGCACGCGTTCGACCTCGGCGCGCCGCTCCACGACCGTCCCGACGTGAGGATGCAGGGTGGCGAGCCTGCCGCGTTCGGCGGCGCGCGCGGCGATGGCGTCGAGGTTCGCGAGCAGCGCCGCCCACGCCTTGGTGTCGAGGACGGGGCGCTCGTCGTATCCGTCGAGTCCGGTCGCGGCGGCCAGGACGAGGACACCGTCGATGTCGTCCAAGGCCTGCTCGACCACGGGCAGGGGGTCGAACTCGGGGTCGTGCAGAACGACAGGCACGAACGCCCCTACGAGACCCAGGCCGAATGAGGTCAGCAGTTCGTCCCGCTCTTGCGCGGCCCTGGGGAGGAAGCCGTCCGGTCCCAGTTCCGTGGCGGCGAGGCCGAGGTCGCGCATCTCGGCGAGCACCCGGCCCGGCTCCATCTGGTGGCCCCAGCCGGGCACCTCGCACACGCCCCACGAGATCGGCGCGCCGGCGATCCTCACCGCCGCACCTCCTCGACGGCCACCATCCGCCCCTCCCGCATGGACAGCTCGCACGCCTCGGCGAGGTAGAACGCCTCCAGCGCCTCTTCGGGCGGGCACGGATTGGCGCGGCGGCCCGCCACGACGTCCGCGAAGGCCCGCAGTTCGGCGTCGTAGGCGTCGGAGAAGCGCTCCATGAAGCCGCCGTAGGGCGCCTTGGGCTGGTCTCCGTCCGGGAGCGCGGTCGCGGGCGTCCGGTCGTCCAGACCGGCGATGACGCTGTCCTTGGACCCGAACAGTTCCAGGCGCGCGTCGTACCCGGCGGCGTTGTAGCGGGTGGCCGAGACCTGGCCGAGCGCCCCGTCGTCCAGGATGAGCAGCGCGGAACCCGTGTCGACGTCCCCGGCCTCGCGGAAGAAGTCGTCGCCGCGGTTGGCGCCCACCGCCATCACGCGGACGACCTCGCGGCCCGTGACGAACCGGATCAGGTCCAGGTCGTGGATGAGGCAGTCGCGGAACAGCCCGCCGGAGGTGGGGACGTACTCGGCCGGCGGCGGCGCCGGGTCGAAGCTGCACGAGCGGACGGTGTGCAGCCAGCCGAGCCTCCCGGACGCGAGGGCCTCGCGCGCCGCCGCGTTCCCGGCGTCGAACCGGCGCTGGAACCCGACCTGCACCGGAACGCCGCCGCCGGCCGCCGCCCGGACGATTTGGAACGTTCCATCAATATCGGACGCGAGCGGCTTCTCGCAGAAGACGGGAGTTCGCGCCGTCACGGCGCGCTCCACCAGGGCCGCGTGCGCGTCCGTGGCCGCCGCGACGACCAGGCCGTCCAGTCCGGCGGAGAAGAGCCCCTCGACGGTCTCCAGCGCGGTGACCTCGGACGTCCCCCCGCTCAGGCGCGCGGCCAGATCCCGGGCGCGCCCGGGTTCGGCGTCCGCGACGACCACGGCCTCGACCTCGGGCAACTCTCGCAAAGCGGCGGCGTGGCGCGCACCAATGCGCCCCGCGCCGGCCAGTCCGATCCTCATCGATCCCCTCCCGGTGGGCGTTCAGATGGAGACACGAGTCTGATGGAGCGTTCCAGAAGCGTCAACGCCCCGGCCGTCCGCCTCTCCGGTATGGAGGTGTCCGAAATCCCCGCCGTTACTCGGGGGCTCGGCTGTCGCCGGAGCCATACCAAGCGCTAGTTTTGCCCTATGCGGATCTTCGTCACCGGCGCCTCCGGGTTCGTCGGGTCCCACGCCGTCCGCGCCCTGCTCGCCGCCGGGCACCGGCCCCGCGCGCTGGTCCGCGACCCGGCCAGGGCGGCGAAGGTCCTGCGCGCGGTCGGCGTCGACCCCCGGGACGTCGAACTCGTCCCCGGCGACATGCTGGACGAGGACTCGGTCGCCGAGGCGCTCCGCGGCTGCGACGCCGCGATACACACCGCCGCGGCCATCGGGGTGACCGGGGGCGCCGGCGACCTGGTGGAGGTGAACGTCCGGGGCACCCGCAACGTGGTCGGCGGCGCCGTCGCCCAGGGCCTGGCCCCGGTGGTCCACGTGTCGACGGTCGCGGTGTTCGTCCCGCCGTCCGGCCCCGTCATCACCGCGGGGGGCGCTCTGGCGAGCCCCCGGACCGACTACGGCAGGTCCAAGCTGGCGGCCGAGCACTACGTGCGCGGCCTCCAGGAGGACGGGGCGCCGGTCACCATCGTCTACCCCGGCGGCGTGTGCGGCCCGAACCAGCCGACGCTGGACGCGCTGATGGAGGGCCTCGCCGCCGCGCTCGGCAAGGTGTGGCCGCTTCCGGGCGGCGGCGTCTCGGTCGTCGACGTCCGCGACCTCGGCGAGGCGTTGGCACGGTCCGTCGAGGCACGGCAGGGCCCCAGCCGCTGGGTGCTCGGCGGCCACTACCTGACCTGGCCGCAGTACGCCGACCTGTGCGACCGCCTCACCGGCGTCCGGTGCCGCCGCATCCGCGTGCCGAGCCGCGTCATGCTCGCGCTGGGCTCCGTCCTCGACGCGGCCAAGCGCGTCCGCCGCTTCGACTACCCGCTCACCCGCGACGCCGCCGAGTTCATGGTCACGCTGGTGCCGACCGACGACCGCCCCATCCTGGACGCCCTCGGGCTCACCCTGCGCCCCGTCGAGGAGACCGTCGCCGACGGCCTGCGCTGGCTGGCCGAGAGCGGCCATCTGAACCCGCGCCGGGCCGGACGGCTCGCCGCCAAGGAGGCCCCGATGCCGACCCTCGTCCAGCGCACCTTCGGACCGGTCTTCCACCGGGTCTCGGGCGCCGAATGGTTCTCCCGGGTGGGACCCAAGGTCGTCCCGCCCGTCGACCGGACGCTGCACCGGCTCACCGGCGGACGGCTCATGCTCGGCCAGCTCCTCGTGCCGAGCCTCGTCCTGACGACGACCGGCGCCGTCAGCGGCCTCCCCCGGCAGACGCCGCTCGCGTGCCTGCCCGACCGGGAGGGCGGCTGGTACGTCGTCGGCTCCAACTTCGGCCGGGAGAAGCATCCCGCCTGGACGGGCAACCTCCTGAAGAACCCCGACGCGCAGGTCAGTTTCCAGGGCCGCACCGTCCCGGTCACCGCCCACCTCCTGGACGACGTCGAGCGCAAGGAGATCTGGCCTCGCCTCACCGCCGTCTGGCCCGTCTACGACCGCTACGTGGAACGCACCGAACGGCAGCTCAGAGTCTTCCGCCTGACCCCCCGCTAACGGCCGCGGAGGGTCATGGAGAGCCGCCGGCCCAGGAGCAGGTAGGCGAGCACGACACCGATGACGTTCAGGATGACGTCGTCGACGTCGAAGGCCCGTCCCATCACGAACGTGCCCTGGACCGTCTCGATGGCCAGCGAGAGCATGCCGCTCACCAGCGCCAGCCGCACGGGGCCTCGGAGGGTCGTCCAGACCAGGGGCAGGAGCACTCCCAGCGGCGCCAGAAGTATCACGTTGCCGCCGATCTGGAGGAAGGCCTCCTTCGTCGGGCGGTCCATATAGAACCGGAGCGACCTGCCCGGATCGGTGTTCCCGCCCGCCTGCCCGTTGTCATGGACAGGCGTCAGCGTGAGCTTGAACGCGAAATAGAAGAAGACGCCAAGAAACCCCAACGCGATGATGACGACCAACGCGCGCAGGGCGACGATGTACCAAGGGACCCTCTCGCCCGCTGCAGCGGGCTGCCACATCTCCACCAACACGCGGCGCGGTCTGCCCCGTCCGCCGCGGTCCATGCACGGTTCCGGGTTTCGGGTGGCCGGATAGTCCATTGAAGTCAGAACGCCCGTGCCGGGACGAACCCGGCACGGGCGTTCCGCGCGCCTCGATCAGACGGCGACCGCGGTGGTGGCGGGCTCCAGGGCCAGGTCCAGCACCTCGCGGACGTCGCTGACGGCGAACACCGTCATCGTGTCGAGCACCTCGGCCGGGACGTCCTCCAGGTCCGGCTCGTTGCGCTTCGGCACGATCGCGGTGGTGATGCCGAGCCTCGACGCGGCCAGCAGCTTCTGCTTCAGCCCGCCGATCGGCAGCACCCGCCCGGTCAGCGACACCTCACCGGTCATCGCCACGTCCGAGCGCACCGGGCGGCCCGACAGCAGCGACGCCAGCGCCGTCGTCATCGTGATGCCCGCGCTCGGACCGTCCTTCGGGATCGCCCCGGCGGGCACGTGGACGTGCACGCCGCGGTCCTTCAGGTCGCCGACCGGCAGCTCCAGCTCCGCGCCGCGCGAGCGCAGGTAGCTGAGCGCGATGCGGGCCGACTCCTTCATGACGTCGCCGAGCTGGCCGGTGAGCGTCACGCCGGTGTCGCCGGTCTCCCGGTCGGCCAGCGACGCCTCGATGTAGAGCACGTCGCCGCCCGCGCCGGTGACCGCGAGGCCCGTGGCCACGCCCGGCACGCCGGTGCGGCGCTCGTTCCTGCTCAGCTCGACCTCCGGGGTGAACCGCGGCCGGCCGAGGTAGTCCTTCAGGTCGTCCGCGCCGATCCGGACGGGCAGCGCCGCCTTCCCGAGCGCGACGTTGGCCGCGACCTTGCGCAGCGCCCGCGCGATCGAGCGGTCCAGGGACCGGACGCCGGCCTCCCGGGTGTACTCGGCCGCCAGCAGCCGCAGCGCGTCGTCGCCGAAGGCCACCTCGGACGCCTCCAGCCCCGCCTTGTCGAGCTGGCGCGGCAGCAGGTGGTCGCGGGCGATGGTGACCTTCTCGTGCTCGGTGTAGCCGTCCAGCTGCACCAGCTCCATCCGGTCGAGCAGCGGCCCGGGGATCGCCTCCACCACGTTCGCGGTGGCCAGGAACAGCACGTCGCTCAGGTCAAGCTCCACCTCCAGGTAGTGGTCCCGGAAGGTGTGGTTCTGCTCGGGGTCGAGGACCTCCAGCAGCGCCGCGGTCGGGTCGCCCCGGTAGTCGGCGCCGACCTTGTCGACCTCGTCCAGCAGGACGACGGGGTTCATCGTCCCCGCCTCGCGGATGGCCCGGACGATCCGCCCCGGGAGGGCGCCCACGTACGTGCGGCGGTGCCCCCGGATCTCGGCCTCGTCCCGGACGCCGCCCAGCGCGACCCGGACGAACTCGCGTCCCATGGCCCGCGCGACCGACTCGCCCAGCGACGTCTTGCCGACTCCGGGAGGACCGGTCAGCGCCAGCACCGCGCCGCTCCTGCGTCCGCCCACGACGCCCAGGCCGCGCTCCTCGCGCCGCTTGCGCACGGCCAGGTACTCGACGATGCGCTCCTTGACGTCGTCGAGACCGGCGTGGTCGGCGTCCAGGATCTCCCGGGCGCCCGCGATGTCGTAGGCGTCCTCGGTCCGCTCGTTCCACGGGATGTCGAGGACGGTGTCCAGCCAGGTGCGGATCCAGCCGCCCTCGGGCGAGGCGTCGGACGACCGCTCCAGCTTGTCGACCTCCTTCAGCGCCGCCTCGCGCACCTTCTCGGGAAGGTTCGCGGCCTCGATCCGGGCCCGGTAGTCGTCCTCCTCGTCGGCCGGGTCGCCGTTCAGCTCGGCCAGCTCCTTGCGGATGGCCTCCTGCTGCTGGCGCAGCAGGAACTCCCGCTGCGTCTTCTCCATGCCCTCCTGGACGTCCTTGCGGATGGTCTCCGCCACGTCCAGTTCGGCGAGGTGGTCGCGCGCCCACCCGATCACCAGGGTGAGCCGCTCCACGAGGTCGACGGTCTCCAGGACCTCGATCTTCTGCTCGTCGGTGAGGTACGGCGCGTACCCGGCGTTGTCGGCCAGCGTGGAGGGGTCGTCGATCTGCTGCACGACGTCCACGACCTGCCAGGCGCCCCGCTTCTGCAGGATCGCGCTGACCAGCCCCTTGTACTCCTTCGCCAGCTCCTGCGCCCGCCCGGTGGCCGGCGGGGCCTCAACGGCCGTCCCCTCGACCCACAGCGCCGCGCCCGGCCCGGTCGTCCCGGTGCCGATCCGCACCCGCTGCACGCCGCGGACGACCGCGCCCGGCTCACCGCCGGGCAGCCGCCCCTCCTGCTCGATGACGCCGAGCGTGCCGATGCCGGCGTACTGCCCGTTCAGCCTGGGCACCAGCAGCACCCGTGGCTTGGCCGCCGACCGGATGCCCGGCCCCTTGGTCTGCGCCACCGCCCGCGCGGCCTCGACGGCGGCCCGGACCTCGCCGCTCTCCGACAGGTCCAGGGGCACCACCATGCCGGGCAGAACGACCCCGTCTTCCAGGGGCAGCACCGGCAGCGTCAGGGTCTCGCTCATGCTCAGCTCCAACTCAGTAGGACACCCAACCGCAAGATTGAGTCACTCACACTCAAGAAAACGGAGCAGCATTTTGTTTCCGCAGCAACGTTCGCTCTCAGCGATCACCCGGCGCACCCGCCCCACGCCCGTCGGCGTCCTGTCGGACGACCTTGGGACACTTCTGCCGTGATCGAGCTGACCGACGAGTTCCTCAGGACCGAGCCCGGGACCATCTGCCACTGGCCGGCCGACCTCGACCATCCGGTCGCCGGTACCTGGAGCATCGTGATCCCGCTCGAACCCTTCTCCGCGGACGACGAGTACGAGCCCGCGACGTTCCGGCCCGGCCCCGGCGGCCCCGACCTGGTCACCACGGAGATCTCGCTCGACCGCATCCTGCTGCCGGCAACCGGCCTGGAGGCACTGAGCGAGCGCGCCTTCACCTTTCCGGTGAACCCGGAGGACGGTTTCATCGACGGCTCGATCTACCTCGTCGCCACGCACTGCCCCGTCCACGTCACCCGTATCGAGTTCGGTCCCGCCGGACCGGACCGCATCGCCGCCACCCTCCACGCCCGCTTCGACTTCGGCGCGGCCGGCGCCATCGACATCCACGACCGCACGGCCGACCTGAAGACCACCCTGCACTTCGAACTGGGGCGCCCCGTCTCGGCAGCGGCGCCGGCGCCTCCCCCCTGATCGATCGTGAGTCCGGCGCCCGGGGGGCCGCTCGGCCGGGCCGAACGTGACAGGCTCGGGCGCGTGAACGCGCGCGAATACCGCTATGTCGGGCCCGCCGACATCTTCGAGCAGGCCCGGCCCGGGGAGCGGGGGCCTGCGATCCGGTCGCACGGCGACCTCGCCGGCTGGCTGGCGGGGCAGACCGCGCAGGACGCGGGGGAACCGTTCACCTACGTGGTCGACCTGACCGGGACGCTGCGCCTGGCCCCGCAGCGCAGCGAGCACGTCGCCTGCGCGGGCCGCGAGCCCGTGCTGGGCGCGGGTGAGATCACCTTCCTCGCGAGCGGGGGCGGCTGGACGGTCAGCGAGATCAGCAACCAGTCGACCGGCTACTGCCCCGACCCGTCCTCCTGGACGGCCGTCGCGGCGGCTCTCGACCGGGCCGGCCTTGAGCGTCCCCCCGAGTTCACCCACCCGATCGTGTTCCGGCGCTGCCGCCGGTGCCGCCAGCGCAACATCGTGAAGGACGACCACTACGTCTGCGCCGTGTGCGGGGGCACCCTGCCCACCGTCTGGAACATGGACGAGACCCACGCGCGCTGAGGCTCCCGGAAAACCCGTTGCGGGCGGGGTGAGGGGCATGCCAGGGTCGGCGCGAAGATCTCGGGTGCCCTACGGGAGGTCGCGCGTGTACACCGTTTCCGGCAAGGCCACTACCGGCGTCTCGGCGACGAGGCACGCGGCGGCTTAGGCCGGCACCGCTCCACGACGCCGAGGCGATTCCGGCGGGGGTCGTCCCCCCGCTGTCCCGGCCTGCGCGGATTCCGCGCCGGTGTCGACTCGACGTGGAGCATCCTTGTCTTCTCCCCTGTCCGCGGCGGACGCCTCGATCAACCGCCGCACGCTCTTCCTTCTCGCTCTGACCTGCGGCGTCGCCGTGGGCAACATCTACTTCCCGCAGGCGGTGAGCCCGCTCGTCGCGTCCGGGCTGAACGTGGCGCCGGACTCGGCGGCGCTCGTGGTGACCGCGGCGCAGTTCGGGTACGCGGCCGGGAACTTCCTGCTGGTGCCGCTCGGCGACCGGTTCCCGCACCGCCCGCTGATCGTGGCGATGCTCGCCGTCACCGGCGCGGCGATGCTCGGCGCGGCGGGCGCGCCCGGGCTGGCGGGGCTGGTCGGCGCGAGCGCCGTGACCGGGGTCACTACCGTCGTCGCGCAGGTCATCGCGCCGATGGCGGCCGGTCTGGTGGCCGCCGAGCGGCGCGGCGCGGTCATGGGGACGCTGCTGGCCGGCTCGATCGGCGGCATCCTGCTGGCCCGCACGTTCGGCGGGCTCGCCGGCGAGTGGCTCGGCTGGCGGGCACCGTACCTGATCGCCGCGGTCGCCACCCTGGCGATCGCGGCGGCGCTGGCGTTCGCGCTGCCGGCGACCGTCCCGCCGTCGCGGCAGTCCTACCCGGCGCTGCTGGCCGCGCCGCTGCGGCTGCTGCGCGAGGAACCGGAGCTGCGGCGGTCGTGCCTCTACCAGGCGACGCTCTTCGGCGGGTTCCAGGCCGTCTGGACGGGCCTCGCGCTGTATCTGACGGGCCCCGAGTACGGGTTCGGGGCCCAGGCGGTCGGCGTCCTCGCGCTGGTCAGCGCCGGCACCATGGCCGCCATGCCCGCCGCGGGACGCCAGGTCGACCGGCGGGGCCCGGACCCGGTCAGCCTCGTCGCGATCACCGGGACGGCCGCGGCGGCCGGAGTGCTGGCGCTGGGCGCCCTCGGCGGAGCGCCGGGGCTCGCGGCGCTCGGCGCCGGGACGCTGCTGCTGGACGTCGCGATGCAGTCCGGCATGATCGCGAACCAGGCGCGGATCTTCGCGCTGCGCCCGGACGCCCGCAGCCGCGTCAACACCGCCTACATGACCTGCGCGTTCCTCGGAGGCAGCACCGGATCGTGGCTCGGAGCGGGCGCCTGCACCCGGTTCGGCTGGACGGCCGTGTGCGCGCTCGTCGCCCTGCTGGCCTGCGTCGCGCTCGCCCGGCACCTGCTGCGCCGCCCCGGCGGCACCGGACGCGCGGACCGGCGGGGCAATGCGGAGGCAAAGGCCCCTTCGCGATCTTGATTCTTTGCCCGGGTGCCGGTTTACGCGCGCATGACGCGAGGGTACCTAACGCAACGAGATCGTGACGCAGGGTGAACGACAGGTACTCGGGCGGCAAAGCCCCAGGTAGAACGTTGGGAGGCGGCAGATGAACCGTGGCGGACACGCGAACCGGGCCGCCTCCGCGTCCCCTTCCCCGCGCGGCCCGGTCCGTACGGCCGAGAACGTTCGCGACGTACCGCGCCGCGGCCGCCCCCGCCCCCCGGCGGGAGCCGCGCAGGGCGGGCACGGCGACACACCTCGGGTCCTCGGCTGTACCGGACCGTCCCCGCGCCGCCTCCCTCCCCCGGGCCCCGTGCCGCTCGCCCCCGCGGCACCGGCGCCCCCACTGGCCGGGCCGGCCGCGGCGCGCAGCCGCGCCGCCGGTCCGGCCGCAGGCATCCGGGCGCCGCGCAGGCGCCCTCTCCCGACCGCCGGGCGAGCGCCCGCGCCCGGCGCGGCACGGGAAGGAGGTGGGCCCGAGACCCGATTCGAACCGGCGCGCAGCCGGTGAGTCCAGGCGGCCGGTACTCCGTCCGACCCCCGTCCCGGCCGCCGACGCAGTCAGGGATCGCTGCGGAGCAGGGCCCGTGGAGGAGCGACACCCTCCACGGGCCCTGTTCACAGCTTCCTGCGCCAGACCTGCCCGCGCACGACGTCCCCGAAGCGCTCCACCGGGGCCTCCTGCTCCTCCAGGACGAACCCGGCCCGCTCGTAGAGGCGGTGCGCCGGGCGCTGCAGCGCCGTCGTCCACAGCATGATCTCGGCGTAGCCCGCCTCGGCGGCGAAGTCCACGCACGCGGCGACCAGCGCCGCGCCGACGCCCGTCCCGCGGGCCCGCGGCTCGACGTGCAGCAGCCGGAGCTGCGCGACGTCGTCCTCCCGCCGGACGCAGAACACCGCGCCCAGCCGCTCCCCGTCCGACTCGGCGATCCACGCGTTCTCCCGCTCCGGGTCGTGCCCGCGCACGTAGTCGGCGACGACGGAGGCGACCAGGGCCTCGTAGGTGCGGTCCCAGCCGCACTCCGCGTCGTAGAGGGCGCCGTTGCGCTCCACCACCCAGCCGAGGTCGCCGGGGCGCAGCGGGCGCAGAACGAAGCCGTCCCCGCGGGGGCGCTCCCCGAGGACGTCCTGGACGGTGCGCATCGCCGCCAGCAGGCGGCGGCGGTCGGCCGGGTCCAGGCCGTCCAGCAGCTCGCGGATCTCGGCGACAGACCGCTCGTCCAGCATGGCGAAGACCTCGCGCCCCCGGGGGGTGAGCCGGACGATCTGGCGCCGGGCGTCCCCCGGCGCGCGCTCGCGCGCGACGAGGCCGTCGGTCTCGAACCGGGCCAGCATCCGGCTGAGATAGCCCGCGTCGAGGTCGAGGGCGCGGCGCAGGGCCAGCACCTCGCTGTCCTCGCGCTGCGCCAGCTCGAAGATCACCCTGGCCTCGGTCAGCGAGTACGGCGACCGGACGAGCCCCTCGCCGAGCACCCCGATGACGCCGGTGTAGAAGCGGTTGAACGCGCGGACCGTGCCGACGTCCTCCCGGGTCGCCTCCATGCCCGCCTCCTAACGTTTGACTCAGTCAAACATTAGGCGAGACGGGCGCCGCGCACCAGCCCCGAGGGCCGTCAGGCGTTCGCCTCGGCCTTCGCGGGCCGCAGCTCTCGCGCGTCGCGGACCACCCGGCGCTCGACGAAGAAGGTCATCAGCGGCACCACGCCGCCGAGCACGATCATCACCATCCGGCTCAGCGGCCAGCCGGTGCGGCGCCACAGGTCGTAGGCGACCGCCAGGTAGACCATGTAGAGGAAGCCGTGGACGGGCGCCACGATGCCCGCGAGCGCCGGCATGTCGGTGGGGCCGTACTTGAGGATCATGCCGATCACCAGCAGCACCAGCAGCGTGCCGACCACCAGCGCCAGGATCCGGTATCTGGCCACCGCGCCTTCCACAGCAAACGCACCTTTCGTTCGGCGGCCCCTCGGGCGGGGCGGGCCCCCAATGGGCGGGGTGTGCGGGACGCGGGTCAGCCGCGCCCGCGGCTCTCGGAGTTGAGCCGCGCGAGGTAGCGGTTGTACGCCGCGAGCGCGGGGTCCTCTTCCTCCTGCTGCCGGATGATCTCCCGCTTGACCTCGGCCTCGGCGGGCTCCTCGATGATCCTCGGCGCGGGCCGCACCCCGGCCCGCTCGTCCCGGATCATCTTGACCCACATCACGATCACGAAGATCGCGAAGATCGGCCACTCGAACGTGTAGGCCCAGCTGCGGTCGTTGCCGCCCTGGGCCCGGTCGAACTGCCACCAGCCGAAGCCGAGGAAGGCGCCGCACAGCACGATGGCGAGCGCGTGAAGCCCGAGCCAGCCGGGGGTGAGGAACCGTCGCACGTCACCGAGCCTACCCCCGGTCCAGCGGCCCCCGACCGCGACCCCGGCCCGGCGCGCGGGGCCCGTCAGGCGGGCTCCGGGCCGACGTAGACGGCTCGGGGGCGCAGCGGGACGCGACGCCCGTACTCCTCCAGCGCGTGCGCGAGCCACCCGGCGGTGCGGGCGACGGCGAAGACGGCCTCGCCGGCCCCCGGGACGAGCCCGGCGACGGCGCCGAGCGTCGCCAGGGAGAAGTCGACGTTGGGCTCGGGCAGGCGGCGCCGGGCGGCCTCGGCGAGCACGGCCTCCGCGGCGGCGAGCCGCTCGTGGGCGGGCGCCGCGGCCCGGACGAGGTCCATCAGCAGCGCGGCGCGCCCGTCGCCGGACTTGTAGACCGCGTGGCCGAACCCCGGCACGCGCTCCCCGCCGCGCAGCCGCTCCCCGACCACGCGGGACGCCGCCTCCGGGTCGGCGACCTCGGCGATCAGGCGTTCCGCGCCGTAGGACGCGCCGCCGTGCAGCGGACCGCTCAGCACCCCGAGCCCGGACGCGACGACCGCGTAGGGGTCGGCGCGCACGGACGCGGCGACCCGCGCCGCGACGGTGGAGGCGGCGAGCTCGTGGTCGGCCAGCAGGATCATGGCGGCCTCGAACGCGCGCAGCAGCCCCGCGTCCCGGGGCGGGTGCGGGCACAGCCGGTTCCAGAGCCGCTCGGCGATCCGTCCGCCGCTCCGTCCGCTGCCGGGGGCCCCGTTCGCGGCGGGCAGGGCCTCGACGAGCCCGGCGATCAGCGCCCGCCCGGTCGCGACGACGCCCTCGGGATCGAGGTGGTGGCGCAGCGGGTCGGTCGCGGCGAGCGCGGCCGCGATCAGGTGGAGGCGGTCGAGCGGGAGGAGCCCCGGCGGCAGGCCGGACTGGGCCGCGACGGCCGCGGCGACGCCGTCCGCCCTGGCCCGCCAGGGCGCGTCGTGATCTTCGGGCTCCTCGGCTTCGTCGCGCCCCTGCCACAGCCAGGCGGCGACCTCCTCGAAAGTCCGGCTCCCGGCCATCTCCAGGGCGTCGCGGCCCCGGTAGTAGTGGCGGTCGGAGCCGAGCGCGGTGATCGCCGACTCGATCGCCAGCTCGCCCGGCCCCGGCGGGCGGCGGGGCCTGCCGCGCCGGGCCAGCTCCTCCACCTGCGCGGCCTCGAACAGGCTGCGGCGTCCGCCCGGCGCCTGGTCCACGAGGTGCCCTACGTCCGGGCGCAGATCGCGCTGGCGGAGGCGGGCGCGTTCGGGGACCTCCGCCTTTCGGGGTGGTGCCGGGGCGTCGCGGCGGACGTGGAGAAGGCCGTCCGGGTGCGGGCCGGTGGGGCCGGGCTCGCGCACTACAACCTGTCCATCTCGACGTCCGACTACATGATCGCCAACAAGTTCCGGGGCCGCCTCGACCGCGACGCGATCATCCGGGAGACGGTCGCGGCGGTCCGCGCGGCCAAGGCGGGCGGCGCGCGGACGGTCGGGGTCAACGCCGAGGACGGCTCGCGCACCGACGAGGGCTTCCTCACCGAGTTCGCGCTCGCCGCGAAGGAGGCCGGCGCCGACCGCGTCCGGTACTGCGACACGATCGGCGGCGACACGCCGGAGCGCATCAGGGAGCGCTTCGCCAGGCTCGCGTCCGCCGTCGCGATGCCGGTCGAGACCCACTGCCACAACGATCTCGGCATGGCCGTGGCCAACTCCGTCAGCGGCGCGCTCGGCGACCTGGAGGCCGGCCAGGACGCCTGGGTCAACACGTGCGTGAACGGCATCGGCGAGCGCTCCGGCAACGCCGACCTGCTGTCGACGATCCTGGCGTTCCGCCACGGCTTCGGCCTTGACGGGCGCGCCGAGATCGGCGATCCGATCGACCTCGGGTGGGCGCGCCGCTTCGCGCTGTGGGCGAGCTACGCGTTCGGCCAGCCGCTGCCCGCCCACCAGGTCGGCGTAGGGCGGAACGCGTTCGCGCACGAGTCCGGCATCCACGCGGACGGCGCACTGAAGGACCACGGCAACTACGAGTTGTACGACGAGGCGACGCTCGGCCCCTTCCCCGACGACTGGCACACCCGTCCCGGCCGCGTCGTGCTGACCGGCGAGTACGGCGGCAGGGCGGGCTTCCGGCACGTGATGGACGGCCTCGGCGTCGAGCCCGCCGACGAGGATCTGGCCTTCCGGCTCGTCCAGCTCTGCAACGCGCAGACGGGCCGCCCGCTGACCGACGACGAGCTGCGCCTCATCGCCGCCCACCCGCACGAACTGGCACTGCTCTTCCCTGGCCAGATCCCCTGATTGCGGATTCGGCCTGATTTGTCAGTCTGAAGCCCTACGTTTCCGGCATGGCGAGCAGCACGATGGCGGCAGGGGCCGCGCAGTCGTACCGGTACACGAGGCCTTCCGGGCTGGACGAGGGGCTTCTGGGCCTCTCCACGTCCGGCGGGACGACCAGCAGCGGGCCGCAGGCGCATCCGCACTTCTTCAGCGGCGTGCTCACGCGGCCGGCGGCCGCGGCGGCCGGGCTGCTCGCGCTGGCCGACGTCGCGCAGACCCGGTACTTCCAGCCGCGCCCCACCTCGTTCCGGGATCCGGTCGTCACGTGCAACGGCGACCGGATCCGGATGGAGTCGTTCTCCGCCTGCGGCGGCGTGTACGCCCGGCTGGACGTGCTGGAAGCGGCGCTGGACGGCGAGGTCCACGAGCGCGGCACGACGAACGTGGACGTGAACGGGCCGCTGCGCGAGGCGCTCGCCCGCGTGGGCGGGTCCGACCCGCTGCACCTGGCGGTCGGCGCCGGGGAGATGGCCGTCACCACGATGGACGGGGCCGTGGTGGAGAAGAAGGTCCCGCTCCCCGACCGCTGGCTGCGCGGCTTCGCCGAGGTCCAGGTCATCACGGCCGGGTTCGACCCGCGCGGGGAGCTGGGCGGGCCCGACGCGGTGCGGTTCCTGCGGTCCCTGCCCCGCGGGGGGCGCGGGCCGCTGTGGGTCGTCCCCGCGGGCCGGACGCTGCGGGTCGCGGCGCGCCCGTCCCCCGGGGCGGTCTGCCTGGCGGGGCCCGACCGGCTGCGGACGCTGCTGCCGCTGCTCCGCTTCGCGAAGGCGCTGCGCGTCTACGGGCCGCCCGTCGCCGGCGGGAGCGGGCCGGTGTCGAGCGTCTGGGAGCTGGAGCTGCCCGGCATGCGGTACGTCCTGACCCTGTCGCCGCAGCACTCGCGCGGGTTCTCCGGGGAGGGCGCCGTGCTGGACGCCGTCTCGACCGACGAGGCGGCGGGGGACGCCGACCTGCTCGGCGCCCTGCTGTCCTTCGAGCCGCGGGTGGAGCCGGGCCTGCTGGCCGAGCGGTCGGGGCTCCCGCTCGCACGGACGAAGGCGGCGCTGGTCCAGCTGGGGACGTCCGGCCGCGTCGGCTTCGACACCGCCGAGGCCGCGTACTTCCACCGCGAACTGCCCTACGACCCGGCGCGGGTGGCCGACCTCAACCCGCGGCTGCGTTCGGCGCGCGCGCTGGTCGCGGAGGGCGCCGTGCGGTTCACCGCCGAGGACGCGGCCGTCGTCGTCGGCAACGGCGGCGAGCGCCAGGTCCGCTTCGACGGCGACCGCGCCACCTGCACCTGCCCCTGGTGGTACGACCACCGGGGCGAGCGCGGCCCGTGCAAGCATGTCCTCGCCGCCCGGATCGTCCGCCGCGAGACGAGCGCGGAGGCGGCCCGATGAGCGCCCGCGAGGACGACCTCCAGAAGGCGCTGGACGCCGGCGACGTGGAGCTGACGGCGCGCCTGGTCGCCGAGCTCGACGACGACGCCCGCCGGGCCGTCGCGAAAGACCTGCCCGACCGCATGAAGGCGATGCGCGCCGCGACGCGCCACGGCGAACTGCCCCACAAGACGCTGGAGCCGCTGCTGGTCGCCGGCGCCGGCACGCTCGGCGGGCCGGCGGCCGCGGCCGCGTGGCTGTGCCGCCGCGACCTGCGCCTGTGGTGGACCCAGGACGGCCCCGCCCGGACCTGCGCGGCACTGCGCGCGGTCACGTCCACGCGCCCGGACGAGTGGCGCGCCGATGTCGCCCGACGCGTCGCCGCCCGGTTCCGCGTCTCCGGCGGCGAGTCGCTGCTGTGGCACATGGCGGCGGTGCTGGCCGAGTCGGCCGGGACGGTCCCCGAGTCGGACGGTTTCGTGGTCGGCTGGGTGACCGAGCGCGACCTCCCCGAGGCCGACGACCCGTTCCTGGACGCGCTCGTCCCGAGACTCTTCGAGGTGGAGGCCGTGGGAGGCGCCCTCGCCGAGGACGGGGCGAGGCCCCAGTGGAACCGTCCCCGCAAGGGCGGCTGGGCGGGCGCCCTCGCCGGCCTGGCCGCGACCGGGCGGCTCGACCGCGCGGTCCTGCTCGACGGCTGCGTCCGCCGCTTCCTGCGCGGCGGCACCGCCCGCGACCTCCGCTGGTTCATCGCGCTGCACGACGCGCTGGAGCCCGCCGACGACGAGACGGCCGCCCGCGTGCGCGACTACGTCCGCCTGCTCCCGGCCGCGCCCTCGACCGTCGCCGGGCTCGCCCTGCGCCAGGTCCGCCGCGTCGACGACCGGGGCGGGCTCGACGCCGCGCTGTTCGACGAGGCCGCGGACGCGCTGCTGTTCCGCCCCGAGAAGAAGCTCGTCCAGGCCGCGCTGATCTGGCTCGACCGCACGGCCCGCAAGCGCGACCGGGTCGACGCCACGCTGCGCGCCGTCACGGCCGTCTTCCACTCCGACGCGCTCGACCTGCGCGAACGCGCCGTCGCGGTCGCCGCCAAGCACGCCGCTCACGCGAGCGGGGCCGTCCACGAGGAGGTCCGTGCCGCCGCCCGCGACCTGCCCGCCGTCCTGCGCGAGCCCGTCGCCGCGGCGTTCGGCGCGGTCGAGACGACCGACGATTCCGAGCCGTCCCCGGGACCGCCGCCCTTCACCCCGCGCGAGGCGCCCGCCCCGATCGGCTCCCTCGACGAGCTGGCCGAGGAGTTCGCGGTCCTGCTGCGCGCCGACGAGGAGTGGCGCACGTCCGAACGCTTCCTGGCCGCGCTCGTCGAGTTCGCCTACCGCGACCCGGAGGCGACGCGCGCGGCGCTCCGGAAACCCGCCGACGACGTCGCACCCTGGCTCACCGACTCCGACCGCCACGGGTACTGGCGCCCCTATGTGAATGCGAGCTGGATCGCGCTGCCGGTGCGGAGCCTCCTGCACCCGCCGAGAACGCACGGCCTCAGGGAAGCGCTCGCCTCCCTCCTGAAGGGGCGGTCCCGCAAGGCCGGGACGGTGTTCAAGCCGCAGATGGAGCGCTTCCTCACCCTGCGCAGGCACGAGATCGCGTCCATGGTCGGGAAGGCGCCCGTCCTCCTCGCGACCCCGACCGAGGGCAGCGGCCACGTCGACCCGGACGTGCTGGTCGCGCGCCTCGAACGGATCGAGGCGGCGGGCGCGGAACCGGGGCGGGCCGACCTCACGCAGGCGATGCTGCGCGTGCCGCGCGAGATCGACCCGGCCGCCGTGGCACGCGCGCGGCGGCTGGAGTCCGCGGCAGGCCGGACCATCGCGTCATGGCTGGCGGACGGCGGGCTCGCCGACCCCGCCGTCGAGTGCACGGTCCTCGACAAGCCCCTCGCGAGCGTCCGCGGCCGCACGCTGCGCCTGCCGACCCGGATCCTGTCCACGGTGGACGTCCCCGGCGACTCCGACATCGCCCACCTGTGCACCTTCCCCGAAGACGGCTGGACGGACTTCGGGACGGCGGGAATCCACGCGGCCCAGGAATTCTGGCCGTCGGTCCTGCCGTCCCATCGCGAGGTCGCCGCCGCGCATCTCGCCCCCGACCTGGCGGGCGCGAGCGAGGAGGACCTGGGCCAGGGCGCCGTCATGCTCGACCTGGCCGGGGCCGACGGGCCCACCGGCTCCGCCACCGGGACGCTGCTCGCCTGCGCGCTCGCCCACCGGAGCCAGAACGAGCGCGCCGACGCCGTCGAGGCGCTCCTCGTCCTCAGCGCCCGGGGCGACCTGCCGGCGGCCGAGACGGGGACGGCGCTCGGACGGCTCGCCGCCCTGAAGCGCCTCACCCTCCCCCGCGCGGTGAAGGCCCTCACGGCGGCCGCCGACGGCGGCGGGCACGCCGGAGTCTGGACGATCCTCGCCGCGGCACTCCCGCACGCGCTCCCCGCCCCCGGCGAGCGCGCCGTGACCGGGGTCCCCGACCTCATCGCCCTGGCGACCCGCCTGGCGGAGGCGACCGGCGCCAAGGGCGCCGTCCCGGGCCTTGAGGACGTGGCCGCCCGCGGCGGTTCCAGCCGCCTGGTGAAGGAGTCCGCCCGCCTGCACCGCACGCTCGCAACGTGATGGGCCGGGCCGGTGTTGAAGGAGGAGCCGGTCCAGTGTGGGACGCTGAACCCGGCGGAAGGAGCGCTGAACGATGACCGAGACACTGGCGTTCGGCACGGTCGACACCGTGCTCGGCCGCCTGCTCGTCGGCGAGACCGAGACGGGGGTCGTCTCGCTGCACTTCCGCGACACCCCGGCCGCACGCGCCCGCACCGCCAAGGCGGCCGGGCTGCCCGTCGTGGACGCCCCCGCCCGCCTCGCCCCCGCCCTCGCGGCCCTGCGGGACTACTTCACCGGCGACCTGAAGCACTTCGAGCTGCCCATCGACTGGCGGCTCACGTCCGACGTCCAGCGGCAGGTGCTCTCGACGCTGTACGAGACCGTCCCCTACGGGCAGGTCCTCACCTACGGCGACCTGGGAGAGCGCAGCGGCACCGGCGTCCACGCCCAGGTCATCGGCCAGGTCATGGGCTCCAACCCGATCCCTCTGATCGTCCCCTGCCACCGTGTCGTCGCCTCGAACGGGCTCGGCGGCTACAGCGGCGGCTCCGGCGTCGAGGTCAAGCGCTGGCTCCTCACCCTCGAAGGCTCCGTCCCCGCCACCCTCGACTGGGACATCGACCGGGGGCCGTGACCTCCCGGGCGACGGCGGGCGGCGCTAGGCCTTCGGCTGGGCGTACGTGACGCCGGTGAGGTTCTCGGACACGTCCCAGAGGCGCTCGCCCAGGCCGGGACGGTCCGCATGCCGGGGCGTGACGACCTTGGCCGGAGCGCCCCGGTACTGGAACAGGCGGGGGCCGTAGCAGGCCCCGCCGCGCACGTCCGGCGCCGTCGCGGCGTAGAGGGACGGGAGCGCGCCCGCGGCGGCCGACTGCGCCACCACCGCGTTGCCCAGCCCGGTGGCCTTCTCCATGAGCGTGTTGCCCTGCATGCGCGGCCCCGTCCGCTGCAGGTTCGTCGCGGCGTAACCGGGGTGGGCGGCGACGCTGGTCACCTCCGGGACGCGCCGGTCCAGTTCCTTGGCGAAGACCAGGTTGGCGAGCTTGGCCTGGCCGTAGGCGGCCCACTTGCGGTACCGGCGCTCGCCCTGCAGGTCGTCGAAGTCGATGCGGCCCGTCCAGGCGAAGCCGGAGGTGACGGTGACGACGCGGGCGGACGGGGCGGCGCGCAGCGCGGGCAGCAGGAGGCCGGTGAGCGCGAAGTGGCCGAGGTGGTTCGTGCCGAACTGCATCTCGAAGCCGTCGGCGGTGGAGCGGCGCGGGATCGCCATCACCCCGGCGTTGTTGACCAGGATGTCGAGCGGCGCCTCGCCGTGCCGGGCCGCGAACTCCCGCACGGACGCCAGGTCGGCGAGGTCCAGGGAGTCCAGGACGAGGTCGCCCCGCGGCGCGGCGGTCGTCATCCGCTCCAGGGCGGCCCGGCCGCGTTCGGCGCTGCGGCAGGCCAGCACGACGGACGCGCCGTGCCGGGCGAGCTGGAGCGCGGTGTGGTAGCCGATGCCGCTGTTGGCCCCGGTGACGATCGCCTGCCGCCCGCGCAGATCGGGGATGTCGCCGGCCGTCCATCCGCCCATGGGGCACCTCCACGTCATATCGCGAATCCACAAGTTAGACGGGCCATCGAATACGAGGCAACGCCCACGCGATGTGGCGCGGTTCACACCCCCGGCGAACGCGCCCTCCGCCCGGAGGGCGCGTTTCCCGGTCAGGCGGGAAGAGCCCTCTCGATGGCGGTGACGACCTCGGCGGACTCCGGCTCGGTCTGGGGTGCGAAGCGGGCCGCGACGGCGCCGTCCGGAGCGATCAGGAACTTCTCGAAGTTCCACCGGATGTCGCCGGTGTGGCCCTCGGCGTCGGGGACGCCGACGAGCTCCCGGTACAGCGGGTGCCGGCCCTCGCCGTTGACCTCGACCTTCTCGGTCATCGGGAACGTGACCCCGTAGGTCGCCGAGCAGAACTCGGCGATCTCCTCGGAGGTGCCGGGCTCCTGCCCCATGAACTGGTTGCAGGGGACGCCGAGGACAGTGAAGCCCCGTCCGGCGTACGTCTCCTGCAGCCGCTCCAGGCCGGAGTACTGCGGGGTGAGGCCGCACTTGGAGGCGACATTGACCACCAGGACGGCCTTGCCCCGGTACTGCTCGAGGTCCGCGGGCCCGCCGCGCAGGCCCTCGATCTCTACGTCGAAGACAGACATGTGGCCGATCCTAGGAGATCGCTCCGCGGATCGGCCGCGTCCTCGCCGCTGACGCCGCCGGCGGGCGGGTGGCTTCCGCCGCCGGCCGCCCTCACGCCCTCAGGGCGCCGGTCACTTGCCCAAGGCGTTCACGAAGGCGGCGAGCTGGTTGCCCGCGTTGCCCAACTCACTGAAGGCGTTGTTGACCACTCCTGCCGCATCCGTCGGTGAGCTCAGCAAGTAGAAGATGACGAAGGCGATCGCCACATAGCGGAGGTTCTTCTTCATCCGTAACGCCATCCCTGTTCGTAGCGCGCGACACAATCGACCCGATCTCCATTGTGCCCAGCCGCGTCTGCCCGCAAAGCGCGATTTTACTGTGACGTACGGGCAACTTCATGGTGGCGTCGCGAAGACAGGCTCCGCACCGGCGGGGGTACGGGGCCCGGCACCCTCCGGTCAGTTCGGGATGGCGCTCATGAACTGCGACAACGACTCGGCGGCGTTGCCGAGCCCGCTCAGGGCGCCGTTGACGAGATGCGCCGCCCCCTCGGGCCTGCTGATGACGTACCACGCCGTGAAGGCGATGGCGGCGATCTTCATGTGCTTCTTGTTCACTTCAACCACCCTCTGCGGTCGATCACTTACTCACAGTGATTCCCCAGGGTGGCCTATGAGAGATCAAGAGGGGACAAAGAGCGGGTCAGGTCCCCTTGGCGTGCCGGTGGAGATAGTCGATGTAGAAGGGCCGGAGGGCGTCGGCCATCTCGCCCTCCCCCGCGTGCGTGAACTCCTCCAGCAGCGACAGGCCGTGGAGGAGGTCGAACTCGGCGCGGCCGACCTCCCCCGTGGCCGCCGCGGCGGCCGGGATGGCGCGCAGCAGGTCCCACACGAAGCCGACGTCGCGCCGCTCCCTGGCGACGCCCATCGCTCGCTCGTACAGCTCCTTGGACGTCAGCTCGTCCAGATTCCCGCCGTCCGGCGTCTGTTCGGACATGATCCGACTCTATTCGAGCGTCCGGCCCGTCACCTCGCGCCGGGCGGCGAGGCTCCGGGCCGGGCCGTCACTTCGTGATGACGCTCGACGGGATCTCCTGGTCCTGCTTCAGCGCGCCGAAGAGCGTGGACGCCTTGGACCTGTCCCAGGTGATGTAGGACCCGGCGGAGGCCGAGCTTCCCGCGCCCCCGATCGGGACGGTCGTCGTGACGCCGCCGCCGCCGCTGACGCCCTTCATCGCCCACATCATGCGGACCAGGTCGTACAGGTGGTCGCCGTCGTCCACCAGGAAGTTGCTGGTGGCGTTCATGGCCAGCGGGACGCTGCGGAACGGGTTGAGCATCGTGCCCGGACTCGTGGCCTTCTTCATCAGCGCGCCGAAGAACTGCCGCTGGTGCTCCACGCGTTCGAGGTCGGCGCGGGCGAAGGCGCGGGTCCGGACGTAGCCGAGCGCCTCGCCGCCGTCAAGCGTCTGGCACCCGGCCTTGAGGTTCAGCCCCGCCTTGCGGTCCTTGATGTTCTCCTTGACGCAGATGTCGACGCCGCCGACGGCGTCCACGACGCCCACGAAGCCGCCGAAGCCGATCTCGGCGTAGTGGTCGATGTGGAGCCCGGTGGCCTTCTCCACGGTCTGCACGAGCAGCTTGGGGCCGCCGAAGGCGAAGGCCGCGTTCAGCTTGTTCGAGCCGTGCCCGGGGATCGGGAGGTAGGAGTCGCGCGGCAGGCTGATGAGGGACGTCCCCCCGGAGCCGTAGTGCAGCAGCATCATCGAGTCGGTGCGGCGCCCGGAGGCGAACCCGGTCGCGAGGCGCTTCTGGTCGTCCTTCGACAGGCCCTCGCGGCTGTCGGAGCCGACGATCAGCCAGTTCGTCCCGGGGGTGTCGGCGACCCGGCCCGCGTAGTCGACGAGGACCGACTCGCGCTTCAGCCGGGAGTCCAGGTAGAAGTAGCCGCCGACGACGACCACCAGGAGCACGGCGAGGAGGCCGCCGAAGACCCGCGGCCAGCGCCGCCGGCGCCGCCGCCGGTAGGGGCCGCCGCCGTGGGGGCCGCCCTGGTCGACCCGTCCCCCGGCGAGCTGGTCGCCGGCGTACGGGTCGTCGTACGGGTCCCCGTAGGTGTCCCGCCCGTAGGCGGCGTGGTGGTGCTCCGCGCGTGCGGAGTTCTCCCTGCTGCGCCCCACGGGGTCGCCCTCCTTGCGTGTCCGGCCCTGCGGCCAGCCGTCGGTCATGCCGTAGACCCTAGACAACCCGGGCGTGCCGCGCGTCCGTCCGGCGCATGATTGTCCACACCAACAAATCACCGCGCTCTGGGAGGAAAGAACCGGACATCCTCCCTCTTAAGGCGCACGCTGCCGCCGACCGGTAGTACGCGCGCACGACGGCGCACGTGCGCACGACGCCCCTCCCGGCGGGAGGGCCTCGCCGGCCGTTCCGGCGCCGCCCGGCTAGATGTAGAGGCCGAGGCCTCCCTCCTCCTCGCGCGGCGGGGCCTCGGGCAGGTCCTCGGGGCGCAGCAGCGCGACCTCGGCGGGGTCGATCTCGCCTGCCGCCGCGTCCTCCTTGGCGGTGATGCGCTGGGCCTGCCGGGAGATCGTCGCCTCCAGCAGGTTCCGGACGAGCCGGGCGTTGCCGAACGAGGAGCCGCGCGGCTGGGCCGCGACGAGGCGGCGCAGCCCGTCCAGGATGCCGGGGGCGAGCGCGAACCCGTCCTCCGCCGCCATGAACTCGAAGATCGTGACGAGTTCGTCGTCGGAGTAGTCGGGGAAGCGCAGCCGCTTCGGGAACCGCGACTTCAGCCCGGGATTGGCGTCCAGGAAGCGCTCCATCTCGGCGTCGTAGCCGGCCACGATGACCACCAGGTCGCCGCGGTGCTCCTCCATCAGCCGCAGCAGCTCGGCGATCGCCTCGTGGCCGAAGTCGCGCCGGTCGCCGCCGCCGGACGCCAGCGTGTAGGCCTCGTCCACGAACAGCACGCCGCCGAGGGCGCGGCCGACCGCGTCCCGCACGCGCGGCGCCGTCTGCCCGATGAACTCGGCGACGAGGTCGGCGCGGCTGACCTCCACCAGGTGCCCGGACGACAGCAGGCCGAGCCGGGCGAACACGGCGGCGATCAGCCGCGCGATCGTCGTCTTGGCCGTGCCCGGGTTGCCGGAGAACACCATGTGCCGCGCCGGGGGCGCGGGCGACACCTTGGCGTCGCGCCGCAGCTGCTCGGCGCGGACCTCGGCGACCAGCGCCGCCACCTCCCGCTTGATGTCGGCCAGGCCGATCAGCCGCTCGACCTCGGCGAGCGGGTCGCCGGGGACGTCGTCGCGGCCGCGGGTGAGGGTGTCGGGCACGTCCTCCGGCAGGATCACGTCGAGGGACTCGTCCTCGTCGACGATCCCGTCGGCCAGGACGCGGCGCCCCTGCCCCGCGACGGCCCGTTCGAGCAGGTTCGTCATGATGCGGACGTTGCCGACCCCGCGTTCGCGCGGCGCCGCCTCGACGAGCGCGCGCACCTTGTCCAGGACGCCGGGGGCCAGCTCGAACCCCGAGTCGGCGGCCTTGGCGGTGAACACCTCCACCAGCTCCCCGTCGGTCAGGTCGGGGAAGCGGAGCGTGCGGGGGAAGGCGGCGGCGAGGTCGGGGTGGGCCTTCAGCAGCCCGTTCATCTCGGCCGCCGGGCCGGTCAGCACCACGACGAGGTCCTCGGTGTGCGCCTGGACGCTCGTCAGCAGCACGTCCAGCACCTCGCGGCCGCGCGCCGCGTCGGCCGCCGCCGATACCAGGGCGTGCGCGTCGCGGACGACCAGGACGCCGCCGTGGGCCTGCTCCACCGCCCTGCGGACGCGCAGGACGCTCTCGCTGGCGTACTCGCCGAGCAGGTCGGCGCGCTCCACCTCGACCGTGTGGCCGGACGACAGCACGCCGAGGTCGGCGTAGATCCGGCCGAGGATCCGCGCGACCTTGCCCTTGCCCGTGCCGGTGTTGCCGGTGAAGACCAGGTGCCGCAGCCGGGTCCGCGCCGTCATGCCCGCCTCGCGGCGCAGCCGGGCGGCCTTGGCCTCGGCGACGAGCGCGTCGACCTCCCGCTTGACGGGCTCGATGCCGACGCAGGCGGCCAGCTCGGCGAACGGGTCGGACTCGGCGGGGCTGCCGGCGATGAGCCGCTGCGGCAGGTCCGCGGCGGTGATCTCCAAGGGTCCGGCGTCCGTCCCGTCCTCCCGGGCCCGCCGGTCCGTCGCGGCGACGGCCTGGCCCGCCATGTGCTCCACCAGCCGGGCGCCGCGCAGGTTCAGCATCGGCGGGGTGCGGCGGAGCAGGGCGCCGGCGGCCGCGGCGACCTCCGCGCCGGCGCGCGCGCCGCGCCGCGCGACGGCCAGGGCGAACAGCTCGGCGAAGTCGTCCTCGGCGAAGTCGCGGGTGCGGGCGACGTCGAACGCCCGGACCAGCGCGGGGTTGGCGTCGAAGAGCCGCCGGTCGCCGCCGGGGCGGCACAGGGCGACGACGTTCAGGGACGGCGAGCGCGCCATGAGCCGCCGCAGCTCCTCGGCGGCGGCGGCGCCGCACCGCTCGTGCGCGGCGAGCTTCTCCAGGTCGTCCACGACCAGGAGCATGCGGCCCTCCAGGCAGTCGCGCACGCGGGCCTGCAGCCACAGGACGGCGTCGCTCACGCCGAGCGAGGCGAAGACCTGGTCGGAGATCCACAGCGCCTCGCGGACGGCGCCGCCCTCGCCGAGGGCGGCCTCGACGATCTCGGCGGCGGTGCCCTTGCCGGTGCCCTCCGGGCCCGCGACGAGCAGCCGGACCGGCCGCCGCCCGGCCAGCCGCGCCGCCACGGCCTCCTGGACCGCGCGCGACAGCTCCGGCTGCCCGATCAGCGGCGGCCCGCTCTCCTCGGCGGGTTCGGCCCGC
>NZ_JBFARL010000111.1:0-26561 GCF_040674655.1 Actinomadura sp. NPDC049753
TGGGCCGGGCGGGTTGACGGGCGGGGGGGGGGGCGGCGGGGGGGGGGGGGGGGGGCGGCGGGGGGGGGGGGGGGGGCCCGGGGGGGGGGGGGGGGGGCGCCGCGGCGCGCTCGACGGCCGCGCGACCCGCGCCGGCGAACCGGCGAACGGTGTCCGGTTCCGGACACCGAGCCGATCGACGCGCCGCGACGACCGGCGCGGATCCGAACCCTGCGGCGCCGGGGCGCGTACGAGGGGGTGGGCCCGGCGGGGCCCGGCCGACGCGACCGTGAATGGACAGGGATTCGTGAAGCCAGCGCGGGGTGACCGGAATGGGTGACCGGGCGGCGAGCGCCGGGTTCCTGTCGCGGCTGCTGGAGGCGCTGGAGGACGACTGCGCGGTGTGCGGAGGGACGGGCAGCACCCCGAACGAGCAGTGGCTCGCCTGGCACCGCCGGGCCGGCGAGCTGATCGCGGTCGCCCAGGCCGCCCGGCGCGCCCACGAGTGGCGACCCGCCCCGGGCGTCCCGCCCGTCGCCGCGCCCGAGCGCGTCGCGGCCGCCGAGCCCGCCATCGTGACCGCCGTGGAACGCGCCATCGACGATCACATGAGGGCCCGCCCGGACGAGCCGGAAGAGGAGCGCTGCGCCGCGTGCCGGGGCCTCGGCAAGGAGCTCACCCCGGCCGGGCGGCAGTTCGCCGAGGTGCTCGCGCGGCACGGCTTCGTCCGCCGGGAGCGGGACTAGGGGGCGAGGAGGATCTCCAGCATGCGTTCCCGGGGGTCGGGGCCGGTCCCCGGCACGAGGTAGCCGCCGGCCCAGACCCGCAGCATCAGCTGCGCCCGCAGGCGCGCCTCCTCCTCGTCGAACCCCAGGTCCTCCAGGCACGCCGAGATGTGCCCGAGCAGCGCCCGGTCGGCGTGCCGGACCGCCTCCTCCGCCGCGGGCTCGTCCTGGGCCCACAGCCGCATCGCCCGGTCGACCGGGGCGACCTCGCGGCCGAGCGCCTGGATGCGCCGCAGCCGCTCGCGCGGATCGGCGGTGCTGCCGAGCGCCAGCCCCAGCACCTCGTCGGTCCGCTCGTGCGCCCACCGGTCCAGCAGCGCCCGCATCAGCTCAGGGCGGTCGCGGAAGTGCCAGTAGAAGCTGCCCTTGGTGACGCCGAGCCGGGCCGCCAGCGTGGTGATCGCCACGCCGCGCTCGCCGGCGCGGGCCAGCTCCCCGTAGGCGGCCTCGATCCAGTCGCGCCGCGCCACCCTGGGCCGCGCCGCCCTCGTGCGGGCCGTCATCCCACCTCCCGTCTCCGCCGCGCGGACGCCGTCACACCAGGGTCACCGGGCCGGGGTCCAGACCCAGCTCGATCCTGCCGTAGAGGGCGTACGCCGCGTCCGGTTCGAACACCACGTGCCCCGAGATCGTATTCACGTCCCGCTGCGCCCGCTGGAAAGGAGAGTCGGTGAACTGCGCGCTCGCCCCGGCCGCGGAGCACAGGTCGTTGACGACCCGCCGCGCGGTCCCGGCGACGTGCGCCGCCGCCAGCCGGGCCCCGGCACGCCGCCGCAGGTCGCAGTTCCCCTCCGCCACGGCGCGGACGACGCCGCGCAGGGCGTCCTCCAGCAGCAGCCGGGCGGCGGCCAGGTCCGCGGTCGCCGACGCGAGCCGGACCTGCGCGCCGGTGGTCTCGCGCTGCCGCTCGCCGGAGTAGGCCATCACCCGGCTCCGCGTCCGCTCGGCGAACCGGGCCAGCACGCCCTCGGCCGCGCCGAGCACGGGCGCGGCGCCGGTCAGCGCGAACACGGGCACGAGCGGCGTCCGGTAGAGCGCCCCGGAGTGGACGAGGGACCCGGGCGAGCGCCCCTCCGCCAGGTCGGCGAGCGGCACGGACCGGTGCTCCGGGACGAACACGTCCGCCACCTCGATGTCGTTGCTGCCGGTGCCCCGCATCCCGCTGGTGTGCCAGACGTCGTGGACGGCCGCCTCCTCGCGCGGCAGCAGGAACAGCCGCGGCTCGATCGCGTCGCCCGCGGTGACCAGCGCCATGACCATGACGTGCCCGGCGTGCATCACGCCGCTGCCCCACGACCAGCGCCCGGTGACCCGGTGCCCGCCGTCCGCGGGCGCCGCCGTCCCGGTCGGCGCGAGGACGCAGGGGATCAGCGCGTACGGCCGGTCCGCCCAGACCTCGGCCTGCGCCCGCTCGGGGAAGAGCCCGACCATCCAGTTGTGCAGCGTGTAGATGACCGACAGCCACCCCGTCGAGGCGCATCCGGCGCCCGCCTCCCGGCACGCCGCCGCCATCTCCTCGAACCCGCGCTCGGCCCCGCCGAAGCGCTTCGGCACCAGCATCGCGAAGAGCCCGGTCGCGGCCAGGTCGGCGATGGTCTCGTCGGGCAGCCGCCGCGCCCGCTCGGCGGCCGGCGCGCGTTCGGCGAGCGTCGGCGCGAGGTCCCGCACGCGGCGCACGATCCCGTCTCCATACTCCATGGTACGGAACCATACTCAAAGGTATGGTCCCGAGGCGAGACCCCTCCTCGGTTTAGGCCGGATCCCAGCGGTAGGTAGACGCCGACGGAGGGAGGCGACGATGCGTTCGCGGGCCGACGCGGAAGTCGACGGCGTCCGGGTGCACGCCTTCGAGGTGCCCACCGACGGTCCCGGCGGCGGCGAGGAGGACGGCACGCTCCGCTGGGACTCCACGACCCTCGTCCTCGTCGAGGCGCACGCGGGCGGGCAGACCGGGATCGGTTACACCTACGGGGACGTCTCGGTCGCCGCGTTCGTGGAGTCCGCGCTCGCGCCCGCGGTGCGGGGCGCCGACGCGCTCGCGCCGCCCGCGGCCTGGGAGCGGATGTTCGCCGCCATCCGCAACGCCGGCCGGCCCGGCGCGGGCGCGATGGCGGTGTCCGCCGTGGACGTCGCGCTCTGGGACCTCAAGGCGAAGCTGCTGGGGCTCCCGCTGTTCAAGGTGCTGCCGGCCTTCCACGACCGGGTGCCCGTCTACGGCAGCGGAGGCTTCACGAACTACTCCCTGGACCGGCTGGCCGGACAGCTCGCCGGCTGGGTCGAGCAGGGCATCCCGCGCGTCAAGCTGAAGGTCTCGCGGCACCCGGACGAGGACCCGCGGCGGCTCACCGCCGTCCGGGAGGCCATCGGGTACGGCCCCGAACTGTTCGCCGACGCCAACGGGGCCCTGACCCGCAAGGACGCCCTCTACTGGGCGCGGCGGTTCGCCGGGGAGTGGGACGTGCGATGGTTCGAGGAGCCGGTGAGCTCCGACGACCTCGCGGGCCTGCGCCTCGTCCGCGACGCGGGCCCCGGGCGCCTGGAGGTCGCGGCGGGGGAGTACGGCTTCGTGCTCAAGGACTTTGCCGACCTGCTCGACGGCCCCGCCGTGGACTGCCTCCAGGCCGACGTCACCCGGTGCGGCGGCGTCACGGGCCTTCTCCAGGTCGCGGGACTGTCCGCCGCGCGGCAGACCGACCTGTCGGCGCACTGCGCCCCGGCGGTGTCCGCGCACGCGTTCTGCGCGGTCGACCGCCTCCGCCATCTGGAGTACTTCCACGACCACGTGCGCGTCGAGCGCCTGCTCTTCGACGGAACGCTCACGCCGGCGGACGGCGCCCTCGTCCCCGCCCCCGACCGTCCCGGCCTGGGCCTGGAGGTCAGATGGAGCGACGCCGAGCCCTACCGCACCCACGGCGGCCGCTGAGATCGGAGAGAGATGACGGCGACAGTTCGAGAAGGCCGCGCCGATGTGACGCCGACGAACCTGCGGCTGCCGGGGATCGTCCTCGGGGTCGGGCTCGGCGGGTTCGTCGACGGCATCCTGCTGCACCAGCTGCTCCAGTGGCACCACATGCTGACCAGCACCAACACCGACAACATCGGGGTGAAGTACTACTCGCCCCGCACCGTGTCGGGACTGCAGATGAACACGGTGTGGGACGGCATCTTCCACGTGGTGTGCTGGCTGTCGGTCCTGACCGGCCTCGCCCTCCTGTACTCGCGGGTCACGAGCGACCGCCGCCGGGTGTGGACCTCATCGGCGCTGTGGGGCTGGATCCTGCTCGGATGGGGCCTGTTCAACGTGGTCGAGGGAATCGTCGACCACCAGATCCTCGGCATCCACCACGTCCACGGCGGCCCTCACCAGATCTGGTGGGACGTCGGGTTCCTGCTGCTCGGTGTCGCTCTGGTCGCCGTCGGCTACCTCGTCCAGCGCACCGCCAAGCCGCTGAACCCGTCCGGACCGGCCGGATGACGCCCGCCATGCCGCTCCTCCCGGCGGCCGGTCACCCGATGCACGAACACGGCGGGGGAGCATCTCCTCTGGAGACGGTTCTGCCCCTGGCGGCCGTTGGGCTCGTCGCGGCCGGCTACGTGGCGCTGTGGTGGCGGGGCCGCCGCCGGAACCCGGCGCGGGGACCGGGCCGCACGCGCGCCGTGGCGTTCCTGACCGGCTGCGCGCTGCTCGCACTCGCCCTGTCCGCCCCGGTGGACGCCTTCGCCGGCCGCGACTTCCGCGGGCACATGCTCCAGCACCTCGTCATCGGCATGTACGCGCCGGTGGCGCTGGTGCTGGGCGCCCCGATCACCGTCCTCCTGCGCGCCCTTCCCGCCGCCCGTGCCAGGCGCCTGACCGGCGTCCTGCGCAACCTCCCCCTGCGGATCCTGGCCCACCCGGTGACCGCCCTGCTGCTGAGCGCGGGCACCCTGCCCCTGGTGTACTTCACGCCGCTGTACAACGCCACGATGGAACATCCCGGACTGCACATGGCGCTGCACGTCCATTTCCTGCTCTCGGGCTGCCTGTTCGCCTGGGTCATCGCGGGCCCGGACCCAGCCCCGTCCCGTCCCGGCGTCCTGGCGCGGCTGGTGGTCCTGGGCATGGCGGTCGCCGTCCACGCGACCGTCTCCCAACTCGTCTACGGCGGCTTCCTCATCGACGTCCACGCGCCCATCGCCCAGGTACGCGGCGGCGCCGAACTCATGTACTACGGCGGCGACATCGCCGAACTCCTGCTCGCGTTCGCCCTGGTCGCCACCTGGCGCCCCGCCCGCAACGGAGCCGGGTCGAGTCCCGGACGCCGAAGCGCCACCCCGGCCGGCGTCTCCGACGTCCAGTGAGGATGCCGCGGTGGCGGGACCCGCGCGGCGTTTCCGAGGTCCATCGCCGCAGGATCAGGAAGCAGCGAAGGTCGGGGTGAATCGGACGGGGAGGGCGGCGAGGCGGCGGACCCAGAAGGACGGGAGCCACAGGAGTTCGTCCGGTTTGACGGCGAGTTCGATGTCGGGCAGGCGGTCGAGCAGGACTTCGACCGCGGTCCTGGCGACCACCTCGGCCAGCTCCGGAGCGGGGTAGGGGCATCCGTGGTCGCCGTGGCCGAACGACAGGTGGGCGCGGTTGCCCGCGCCGGCGCCGTGCGCGGGCGGCTGGACCTGCGGGTCGGCGTTCGCCGCGGCCCAGCCGAGGATCAGCATGTCGCCGGGACGGATCTTGCGGCCGGCCAGTTCGCAGGAGCGCACGGCGAAGCGGCCGATGTTGTTCTGGGACGGCGTGTCCTCCCACAGCACCTGGTTGAGGGCCTGCGTGACGCTGCCGCGGCCGCCCTGGAGGGTCACGGCGAACTGGTCGTCCACCAGCATCAGCCGCAGCGTGTTGCCGATCCAGTGGCCGGTGGGCAGCGTCCCGGCGCTGAGCATGGGGATCAGGTCGCTGATCAGCTCGTCGACGGTGTAGCCGGCGGGGTGCTGCAGCAGGCGGGAGGTGACGTCCGGGCCGGGGTGCGCCCTGCGGGTCTCGGCCAGCCGGCGCATGGTCTCCTGGAGCCGCTGGTAGGCCGCGACGGCGCTCTCGTCGGAGCCCGCCACGGCCTGGATGTCGCGGATCATGTCCGGCACCTCGGCGTCGGGGACGCCGAAGATCCCGACCATCACCATCGGGGGGAGCCGGTCGGCGAACTGGGTGCCGAGGTCGGCCTCGCCGTCCCCGGCGAACTCGTCGATCAGGTGGTCGGCGACGCGCTCGCTGATGCCCGCCAGCTCGGTGCGGTCGACGGCGTCCAGCGCGTCGCTGATCGCCGCGCTGCGCCGGTGGTGCTCCTCGCCCTCGGCGAGCATCACCGAGGGGTTCCAGCCGACGAACGGCAGCAGCGACCAGTTCTCGGGGACCATGTCCCAGGCGTTCCAGCGGCGGGTGTCGCGGGCGAACAGCGCGGGGTTGCCGGTGACGTGGTTGACCTCCCGGTACCCGATCACGTACCAGGCGGGGATGTCGCCTTCGAGCAGGACGGGCACCACGGGGCCGTGCTCGCGCCGCATCCGCTCGAAGAAGTCCTTCGGCCGCTGGTCGAACTCCTCCCCGTACAGGCGGACGGCGTTCTCGCCGGCGGCCGGCCGGACGGTCTCGTCGGTCACTGCGCGGCCTCCTGGAGCGTGGCGGGATCGTGGAGGGTGGTGAGGTGCCGGACCAGCGTGATCAGCACGCTCTTGGAGGATTCGCGCTGCCGGGCGTCGCAGTCGACCAGGGGGACGTCCGCGGAGAGCGACAGCGCGTCGCGGACCAGGTCCAGCGAGGGCCGCGGCTCGGGGCCCTCGAACCGGTTGACCGCCACCACGAACGGCATCTTGTGGTGCTCCAGCCGGTCGAGCGGGTAGAAGGACTCCTCCAGGCGGCGCGTGTCCACCAGCACCACCGCGCCCAGGCTGCCCGAGAACAGCTGGTCCCAGATGAACCAGAACCGCTGCTGGCCGGGGGCGCCGAACAGGTAGAGCACGCGGTGGGCGTCCAGGGAGATCCGGCCGAAGTCGAAGGCGACCGTGGTGGTCCGCTTGTCGGCGACGCCGCTCGGGTCGTCGATGCCGACGCCGGCCTTCGTCATGACCTCCTCGGTGCTCAGCGGGCGGATCTCGGAGATCGAGCCGACCATGGTGGTCTTCCCGACACCGAACCCGCCCACGATCACGATCTTCAGCGCGTCCCGGACGCTGCGGCGCAGCGGGACGCCGCCCGCGGGCGCGGTCGCGGGCTCCGGTGCGCGGTCAGAGGGCTTTGAGTCCATCGAGCACCTCCTTCAGGGTGTCCAGGTCGGCCAGGTGGGTGGTCGCGGTGGCCGAGGTCGGATGGCGGACGGTGATGTGGCCGGTGTCGCGCAGGTCGAGCAGAAGGATCTTCACGACGCTCACCGGCAGCCGCAGATGGGAGGACAGCTCGACCACGGCCACCGGCTCGTTCCGGCACAGCCGCAGGATCGCGACGTGCTCGGACTGCATGCCCGGCGCCGGGTCGTTCTCCGCGACGATCAGCGTGACGAGGTCGAGGTCCGCGTCCCCGGCCCGGCTGCGGCCACCGGTCACGGTGTAGAGCCGGTCCGGGTCGTCGAGGTCCAGGGGGCGCGGGTTCATCTCGACACGGAGGTGCGCGGAGCCGCGGTCAGGTAGCCGCCGATCTGCTCCACCAGCTCGTTCATGCTGTGCCCGACCAGGCCGACGTCGGCGTCGTCGCGGGCCACGACGGCCAGGTGGGCCCCCTCGCCGGCCGGGATGATCAGCAGCAGCCCGCCCGCGAACTCCACCATCGACTGGCCGGCGCCGACGCCCCGGCCGAACTCGTGGGAGGCGGTCATGGACAGGCTCTGAATGCCCGAGGCGATGGCCGCGAGCTGGTCGGCCCGGTCGTCGTCGAGGCCGGGCGTGTGGCAGATCTTCAGACCGTCCCTGGACAGCACCAGGACGTGCTGGACGCCGGGCGCCCTTTCCGCGAGGGACGTCAGAAGCCAGTCGAGTCGGCGCTCATCGGTGCTCATCGAGATCACGGGGCTGCGTCCGCCGCAGACGCGGGCCCCTGCCTCCTATCTGTCGATCCTGCGGTCCGGACGAGGCCGCCGGGACCGGTCGGCCGGCGGCCGTCCGCGGGACGGCGCGCCGGGCCATGAGCCCTACTGATCGGGGACTCCGGTGGGCGGGTCCTCCTGGTCGGCGCCGGTCTCGGCGCCGCCGGTCGTTCGGTGGCTCCCCGAGGTGGACGCGCGGAACGCGGCGAACCGCGCCCCGGGGTCGCGGGGGAGGGGAGGCGGGGCCGCCTGCGGCTCCACCATGTCGGTGAGCGTGGCGCCGCGGCGGCGCTTGGGCAGGTACGCCGCCGGGTCCGAGGCGTCCGCCGCGGGCGCCGCCGCGGCGGCCAGGGCCGGGGCGGGTTCGCGGGCGGGCCGGGGGGCGGGGGCGCCGGTGCTCCTCGGCGCGCTGCGGATGGACTCCGCCAGGGTCCCGGCGCCGTCGCCGCCGACGGAGTGGGTGACGAGCTGGCGCGGGATCAGCACGACGACGCCGACGCCGCCGCGCGAGGACGGCCGGAAGTTGACGCGCAGGCCGTGCTTGCCCGCCAGCCGCCCGACCACCGCGAGGCCCAGCCGGGTGCCGGGCAGCGACGTCAGGTCGGCGGCGTCGGAGACCAGCCGCTCGGCGCGCTCCCGCTCGCGCTGGCGCATCCCGAGCCCGCTGTCCTCGATCGTGATGACGATCCCGGCGTCCTCCTCCTCCGCGTAGACGTGCACGGCCGATCCGTGCGGGGAGAAGTTGGCGGCGTTGTCCATCAGCTCGGCCAGCGCGTGCATGACGCCCTCGGCGGCGAAGCCGGCGATGGCGGCGGTGCTGGTCGAGTGGTACTGGACGCGCTGGTAGGAGGCGATCCGCCCCATGGCGCCGCGGATGACGCTCTCCAGCACGATGGGCTTGGTCCAGCGCCGCCCCGAGCGCCCGCCGCTGAGCAGCGCGATGCTGTCGGCGAGGCGTCCCATCTGGGAGACGTGGTGGTCGAGGTCGAGCAGGTCGCCGAAGACGTCGTCCTCGCTGTAGCGGTCCTCCAGCTCCCGGAGCTGGGCGAGCATGCGGGTCGTCTGCGCCTGGATCCGCGCCGCCGCGGCCGCGGAGGCCGCCATGGCCGCCGCCCGGGTGCGCTCCCCGGCGGCCACGTCGTCGGCGAGCGCGCGGAGGAGCCGGTCGAGCGCCGCGTGCTTGGGCGCCGGGAACTCGGCCAGCACGGACGCGGCCGAGGCGCGGTCGCCGCGGATCCGCTCGATGAGGACGGGCAGCGTCGAGTCGGCGAGCCGGTCGACCTCCTCCTCCAGGGCGGCCAGCTCGGCCTCGGCCCGGGACGCGTGCCGCTCGCTCGCGGCGACGCCCTCCGCGACCAGGCGCACCAGGCGGCCCAGCAGGTGGTTCGGGACGGCCTGCAGCTCGGCCAGGGTCTCGTCCGGCGAGGCTCCGGCGTGGAGCCGCTCGATCAGCGCCGGGAGCGGTCCGTCGACCAGTTCCTGGAGCCGGCGCTCCAGGAGGTCGCTCTCTCCCTCGACCCGGGCCAGCCGGGCGCGGGCGGCCCGCGCGCACTCGGCGTAGTAGGCCGCGGTCCCGGCGAGGAGGCTCACCAGGAGCGTCCCCGCGCCGCCGCCCGCGGCGACGACGGTCCGCGATCCCTGGTCCACGGCCAGAAGTGCTCCGAGCCAGGCGCCGCCGACGACGATCGCCACGATCAGCCAGACCCAGAAGGCGCGTTCCAGCGCGGCGCGCTCGGTGGGTGCTCGATCCGCTCCCGTTGCCATCCCTCTTGTCCCTGTGAGCGTCGGTGACTGGTGGGCAGGACTTTCTCGACCCGCTGCACGGTGGTCATATCGGTATAAGGCGTGACAAGGATGCACCAAAATGCCGGGGCACACAGGTGATCACAGAAAATGGCCGTTCCGTCACGGCCGCGCGGCAGGTGAGCGCGCCGCGCGGCCTCGCACGGCCGGCCCGGCGGGCGTCCCGGTCCGGCGGCCTCGGCCGCAGGACCGGGACGGGCCGTCAGGGCCGGACGGGGCCGAGGGCGACCGGCAGGCTGAGCGGGCCGACGGTGAAGAACGACGGCGAGTAGGGGACGTCGTCCGGGTCGACGGCGAGGGAGAGCTCCGGCAGCCGCCGGTACAGGGCGGCGAGCGCCAGCCGCCCCTCCAGGCGGGCCAGCGACGCTCCGATGCAGTACCGGGGGCCGTGGCCGAAGCCGAGGCGCCCGTTCCGTTCCCGCGTGATGTCGAAGCGGTCCGCGTCCTCGCCGTGCTCCGCCGGGTCGAGGCCGCTCGCCTGGTAGACGACGCCGACCGCCTGGCCCTTGGGGATGGGCACCCCGGCGATCGTCACGTCCTCCGCGGTGAAGCGGAAGCTGGTCATCATGACCGAGTGGCGGTAGCGCAGGGTCTCCTCGACCACGTCGTCCCAGCGGTCCCCGGCCTTGGCCAGTTCGAGCTGGTCGGGGTTCTGGGACAGCGCGATGACGGCGTGGCCGAGCAGGTGGACGGTGGTCTCGTGGCCGGCGATCAGCATCAGCCACAGCACGCCGACCAGCTCGTCGGTGGTGAGCTTGTCGCCCTCGTCGCTGGCCTGGACCAGGCCGGTGGTGAGGTCGTCGCCGGGAGTCCGGCGCTTGGTCTCCACCAGCTGGTGCAGGTAGGCCTGGAGGGCGTTCTGCGTCGCGAACGCCTCCTCCGGAGGCGTGGTGTGCGCCAGCAGCGCGGCGGTCCACTCGCGCACGCGGGGCCGGTCCTCGGTGGGGACCCCGAACAGCTCGCAGATCACCCAGATGGGCAGCGCCTCGGTGAAGGCGGGAACGATGTCGACGACGTCCCCCGCGGTCACCACGTCGTCGAGCAGGCCCTCCACGATCTGCCGGACGCGCGGCTCCAGCGCCTTCACCCGCGCGGGCGTGAACGCCTTGCCGACCAGGCCGCGCAGCCGCCGGTGGTCGGCGCCGTCCTTGGTGGACAGGTGACCGCCCTCGACGATGGCGCGCAGCGGCCAGTCCTCGGGGATCGACCCGTCGTGCAGCGCGGGCCAGTGCTCCGGCTCCCGCAGGAACGTCCGGTTGTCCCCGGCGAGGATCTCCCGGACGGCGTTGTGGGTCAGCGCCAGATAGGCGGGCACGCCGCCGGGGAACTCCACCTCGACCACGGGAGCGATCTCCCGCAGCCGCAGGCACGTGTCGAGCGGGCTCTCGTCCGCGGCGGGAAAGGGAGGCAGGGGGCTCGTCGTCATTCTGTCCCATTCGGAGATGAGGTAAGTGACAGAGGGCCCATCCTTTCCCCCATGATCACCTCGCGGCAAGATATTCACGAATTAGGTGTTATTTCGATCGTGTGGTACTCGCGGCGCCGAGGGGTGCGGAGGCCGAGCACGCTGCGGCGCTCCGACGGGCCGCGTCAACCCGGCTTACCCTTGTGTTAACAAACCATCCGAACGTGTTACCTTGTGTGGCGCCCGGCCTCCGCCGACAGCCCGTCGCGCGCGCCGGCCACGGGAGGTTCCGGATGGTCGAGCAGGGCGGAGGCGCGCGCGGACCGGAGCGGCGCCGGCAGGACATCGCCGACATCGTCCTGTCCGCCGGCTCGGTCTCGGCCGCCGGGCTCGCCGAGCGGTTCGGCGTCAGCCTCATGACCATCCACCGCGACCTCGACGAGCTCGCCCGCCAGGGCGTCGTCCGCAAGCACCGCGGCGGGGTGACCGCGCAGCCGTCCGGGGTGTTCGAGAGCAGCGTCGCCTACCGGATGAAGTCGATGCGGCCCGCGAAGGACGCCATCGCCGCCATGGCCGTCGAGATGATCGAGCCGGGCATGGCGGTCATGCTGGACGACTCCACCACGGCGCTGGCGCTGGCCCGCAGGCTCGCCGGCGTGGCCCCCCTGACGGTCGTCACCAACTTCCTGCAGGCCGTCAACCTGCTGTCCGCCGAGCGCGACATCCGGCTGATGGCGCTCGGCGGCGACTACGACCCGCTGCACGACTCGTTCCTCGGGGTCTCCTGCGTGGACGCGATCGAGGCGCTCAACGTGGACCTGTGCTTCGTGTCGACCTCCGCGGTGTCCGGCGGGTTCGCCTACCACCAGGAGCAGCGCATCGTCTCGGTGAAGCGCGCGATGCTCGGCGCGGCGGCCCGCAGCGTGCTGCTGATCGACCATTCCAAGCTCAGCCGGGTGGCGCTGCACCGGGTGGCGCCGCTGTCGGCGTTCGACCGCGTCATCGTCGACGACGGCGCCGGGGCCGACGCGCTGCGCGGGCTCGACGAGCACAAGGTGGCCTACGAGCTGGCGACCGCCTGACGGCTGTCCCGCCGGTCACGGGCGCCCGGGCGTCCCCCGGACGCGCCGGCGACGGCGTTCCCTCACGGGTTCGGTACGGCCGGAATCCACCGGATCCTGCACCTTGACACCCTGTTCAGCACCCTCCTACTCTCAAGCTCACATTTTTAACGTTAACTTCACAGCCCACCTTGTTGGGATTGCGATCGGAGTGGGTGAGTGACGGGTTCCCTGGGCCGAGGTCTCGCGCCGTACGGGCTCCGCTGCGACCACCGGGCGGAGCCGCTCGGTGTCGACGAGCCCGCGCCGCTGCTGTCGTGGCGGCTGGCCTCCGGCCGGCGCGGAGACGCGCCCGCCGCTTTCCAGGTCCGGGTCCACGCCGACGACGGCGCCCGGGTCTGGGACACCGGCGTCGTGGCCGACCCGTCCGCCGTCTCCGTCCGCTACCGCGGCCCCGCGCTGCGGCCCCGCACCCGTTACCGCTGGACGGTCACGGTCACCGACGCGGCCGGCGCCTCCTCGCGGGAGGAGTCCTGGTTCGAGACCGGGATGCTGAGCCCGTCCGCGTGGTCGGCCGCCTGGATCACGCACGACCCGTCCGTCCAGGACGTCGTCGACGCGCCCGAGGAGGGCGAGCTCGCCCTCGCCGACCACGGCCTCCAGCCCGCCGTCCGGCTGCGGAAGGCGTTCGAGGCCGCCGCCGCGCCGGTCGCCGCGCGCCTCTACGTCACCGCCCGCGGCATCTACGAGATGCGCCTCAACGGCGCGCGGGTCGGGGACGCCGAGCTCGCCCCCGGATGGACGGACTACCGGGACCGCGTCGACTACCAGGTCCACGACGTGACCGGCCTGGTCCGGACGGGCGCCAACATGCTGGCCGCCACGGTCGCGGACGGCTGGTGGAGCGGGTTCGTCGGCTTCGACGAGCGCCGCTCGGGCGCGCATTACGGAACGTTCCCGCAACTGCTGGCCGAACTGCACCTCGTCCACGCCGACGGAACCACCGACGTGATCGCGACCGGCGGCGACTGGCAGAGCGCGCGGTCGCCCGTCCGGTACGCCGACCTGCTCATGGGGGAGTGCCACGACCTGCGCCGCGAGACCCCCGGCTGGGACCTGCCGGCCGGCGACCGCGACCGCGCGGGGTGGCTTCCCGCCTGGGTCGCCGCCACCGACCGGAGCAGGCTCACGGCCTCGGTCGCGCCGCCGGTCCGCGCCGTCCGCGAGCTGCCGGCGCGGTCGGTCACCCGCATCGCCGGCGACCGGTTCCTGGTCGACTTCGGGCAGAACTTCGCCGGACGCGTCCGGCTCACCGCCCGCGGCCTGACCCCGGGCGACCGGGTGGTCGTGAGGCACGGCGAGGCCCTGGACGAGGCGGGCGCGCTCTACACCGCCAACCTGCGCACCGCAGACGCGACGGACGTGCTGATCGCGGGCGAGGACGCCGAGACCGTCTTCGAGCCGCGCTTCACCTACCACGGCTTCCGGTACGCCGAGGTGACCGGCCTGGGCGCGCTCGGCGCGGCCGACATCACCGGCGTGGTCCTGCACAGCGACACGCCCTGGGCGGGGGAGTTCGCCTGCTCCGACCCGGACGTCGACCGCCTCCACCAGGCGATCTCCTGGGGGCAGCGCTCCAACTTCGTCAGTGTCCCCACCGACTGCCCGCAGCGCGACGAGCGGCTCGGCTGGCTGGCCGACGCGCAGGTCTTCCTGCCGACCGCGTGCCTCAACGCCGACGTCGCGGCGTTCTTCGACGGCTGGCTGCGCGAGGTGCGCGGCGCGCAGTCGCCGGACGGCGCTTTCGGCAACGTCGCGCCGAAGATCGCGGGCGTGGCCGACGAGGGCGCGCCCGGCTGGGGCGACGCGGGCGTCCTCGTCCCCTGGCACCTCTACCGCGTGTACGGGGACGAGCGCTTCCTGGAGCGCAACCTCGACGCCATGTGCGCCTGGGTCGACCACGTCCACCGGCACAACCCCGACCTGGTGTGGACCCGCCGCACCGGCCCGCACTTCGCCGACTGGCTCGCGCCCGCCCCCACCCCGCGCGACGTCCTCGCCACCGCCTACTTCGCCCGCAGCGCCGCGCTGACGGCGCGCGCCGCCGAGATCCTCGGCGCGGACGAGGCCACGGCCCGGTACGGCGCGCTCGCGGCCCACGTCCGCAAGACGTTCGCCGAGCGGTTCGCGTCGCCGGACGGGCGGGTCGCCGGCGACACCCAGACCGCCTACCTGCTGGCCCTGGCGTTCGAGCTGCTCCCCGGCGAGCTCGTGCCGGGCGCGGTGCGGCGCCTCGCCGAACTGGTCGAGGAGGCCGGGCCCGGCCTCACCACCGGGTTCCTCGGCGTGGGGCTGATCGCGCCGGTCCTCGACGCGCACGGCCGCGCCGACCTCGCGCACGCCCTGCTGCGCCGCACCGATCCGCCGTCCTGGCTGTACCCGCTGCGGCACGGCGCGACCACCGTGTGGGAGCGCTGGGACGGCTACACCGCCGAGCGGGGGTTCCAGGCCGCGGCTATGAACTCCTTCAACCACTACGCGCTCGGCTCGGTCGGCGAGTGGCTCTACCGGGGCGTCGCCGGCCTCGACCAGGCGCCCGGCTCGGCCGGCTACCGCGACCTGCTGATCCGGCCGAGGCCCGGCGGGCTCACCGCGGCGAGCGCCCGCTACGAGTCGGTGCGCGGGGTCGTCTCCACCGCCTGGACGCGCCGCGACGGCGTGTTCGAACTGCGGGTGGCGGTGCCGCCGGGCGCGACCGCCGCCGTCCACATCCCCACCGACGACCCGGACGGTGTGCGCGAGAGCGGGATCCCGGTGGCGGACGCCCCCGGGGTCTCGGTCGCCGGAACGGCGCGGGGGGAGCTCCGCTGCCGGACCGGCTCGGGGGAGTACCGCTTCACGGCGGCCCTTCAATGACGTCCGTCCCCGCGCGGGACGGCCGCGGCCGGGACCGCCGCCACCCCGGCGGTCCGCGCCGCGAACGCGAGGAGGAAAGATGACATCGTCGTTCCAGAATGCGGCCCTCAGCCGCCGAGGATTCCTGCGGATGACCGGAGGTGTCGCGGCCGCGGCCGCTCTGCCGGCGGGACTGGCCGCCTGCGGGGGGTCGTCCGGCGGCTCGGGGACCCTGCGCCTGGTGGGCGTCGCCGACCAGCAGAAGGCGCTCGACCTGCTCACCAAGGCCTACACCGGGGCCAAGTTCAGCACCTCGTTCGCACCCACCGACCAGGTGCAGACGTCGGTGCGGACCCAGCTCGGCGCGGGCAACGCCCCCGACCTGCACGTGGTCTACCCGGGCAACGGCAGCGCCATGAGCATGGCGCAGATCGCCCAGGCCGGGCTGCTCGCCGACCTGAGCGGCCAGGCGTGGACGAAGAAGATCCCGGCGAGCCTGAAGCCGGCGTTCCAGAAGGACGGCAAGACCTTCATCTACTCCGCCGGGTCGAGCGTCATCGGCGCCATCTACAACAAGAAGGTCTTCGAGAAGGCCGGAGTGGAACCGCCGAAGACCTGGAGCGAGTTCCTCGACGTCTGCGAGAAGCTCAAGAAGAAGGGCACGGTCCCGATCGCGCTCGGCGCGCAGACCCCCTGGGTCACGCAGCTGATCACTTACGCGCTGGTGCCGTCCACCGTGTACGCCAAGAACCCGCAGTTCGACAGCCAGATGCAGGCGGGGTCGGCGTCCTTCGCCCAGTCCGGCTGGGTGCAGGCCCTCGAGATGTACCTGGACCTGCAGAAGCGCGGGTACTTCAACGACAACCCCAACGGCACGACCTTCGAGCAGCAGACGTCCATGGTCGCCACCGGCAAGGCCGCCATGGCGATCCAGGTCTCGGCCGTCCTGCCCGACTTCCGCAAGGCCGCCGCGAACGCCGCCGACCTGTCGATGTTCCCGGTGCCGGGCGCGGACGACGCGGCGCAGGTGCGCATCCCCGCCGGGGTCGTCGTGGGGCTCGGCGTCAGCGCCCGCAGCAAGAACAAGGAGGCCGCCGAGAAGTTCGTCGAGTTCCTCGGCGAGCAGCAGAACATCAACCGCTGGGCCGAGGCCGTCGCCTGCGTCCCGCTCGTCCGCGACTCCTCCTCCAAGATCGATCCGGTGCTGGAGCCGTTCCTGCCGTACCTGGACGGCGACAAGGCCGACCCGTTCATGGACCAGGCGTGGCCGAACGCCGAGGTGCAGCCCGCCCACTTCGCGCTGGTGCAGGAGCTGCTCGCGGGCAAGACGACGGTGGCCGCGGGCCTGGCCAAGCTGGACGAGACCTACCGGAAGAAGTAGCCGTGCCCCCGACCGCACGTCCGGCACCGGCCGCCTCGGCGGCCGGTGCCGCGGGACCTCCCGAGAGCGCGGCGCGCCTCCCGGCGCCGCCCCGCCGCCGCCGGCGCGGCGGCTTCCTGACTCCGCCGTGGTGGTTCGCGGCGCCCGCCCTGCTGGTGTACGCGCTGATCGTCCTGTATCCGAGCGCCAGCGGGATCCTCTACGCCTTCACCGACTGGAACGGCATCGGCGACCGGTCGTTCGTCGGCGTCGACAACTTCGGCCGCCTGCTGCGGGACGACGCCGCGCGCGGGTCGCTGGTCAACACGCTGCTGCTGACGGTCGCGATCGTGGTGGTCCAGAACGGCATCGGACTGCTGCTCGCGCTGGGCGTGCACACGCGCATCAGGTCGCGCGCCGTGCTGCGGGTCGTCTTCTTCGCGCCCGCGGTCGTCAGCCCCGTGATGGTGGCGTTCCTGTGGAAGTACGTCTACAACCCGGCGCCGGACGCGGGGCTCAACGGGATCCTCGGCGCGGTGGGGCTCGGCTCCCTGCGCCAGGACTGGCTCGGCGACCCCTCGCTCGCGCTGTGGTCGGTGGCCGGCATGGTGATCTGGCAGTTCTCCGGATACTCGATGGTCATCTTCCTGGCGGGGCTGGAGGGCGTGCCCGTGGAGCTGCACGAGGCCGCGATGATCGACGGCGCCGGGCGGTTCCAGCGGTTCCGCAGCGTCACCTGGCCGCTGCTCGCGCCCGCCGTCACGATCAACGTCATGCTGTCGACCATCGGCGGGCTCAAGCTGTTCGACCAGGTCTACGCGGCCACGAGCGGCGGGCCCGGCCATGCCAGCGAGACGCTGTCGACCGTCCTGTACAAGCAGGCGTTCGTGTTCGGCAACTACGGGTACAGCACGGCGATCGCGCTGGTCCTGGCGCTGTTCGTCGCCGCGGTCTCGCTGATCCAGATCCGGTACCTGCGCGGTCGGGAGGTGGCATGAGCCCGCGTTACGGACTGCGCACGTTCGCCCTGGAAGTCGTGATGATCGCGATCGCGCTGGCGTTCCTGTTCCCGGTGTACGCGCTCATCACGCTGTCGCTGAAGGACAAGCAGCAGATCGCCTCGGCGCCGCTGTCGCCGCCGTCGTCGCCGACGTTCGGCAACTACTCCGACGCCTGGTCGCGGGCCTCGCTCGGCTCGGCGCTGCTGAACAGCACGGTGATCACGGTGGTGAGCCTGGTGGCGCTCATCGCGATCGGGGCGTTCGCGGCCTACTTCCTGGCCCGCTGCGCCACGCGGCTCGGCTTCACGCTGTACGTGCTGTTCCTGCTCGGCATCGTGCTGCCGTTCCAGCTCGGCATGATCCCGCTGTTCAAGCTCGCCGACTCGGCGGGCCTGCTCGGCACCTACCAGGGAATGATCATCTTCTACACCGGCATCCAGCTGCCGTTCACGATCTTCCTGTACACGGGGTTCATCCGGGCGCTGCCGGGCGACTACGCCAACGCGGCGCTGATCGACGGCGCGGGCCACCTGCAGGCCTTCACCCGGGTCGTGTTCCCGCTGCTGCGGCCGATCACCGGCACGGTGCTGATCCTCAACGCCGTGTTCATCTGGAACGACTTCTTCACACCGCTGCTGTACCTGGGCGGCTCGGCGCGCGAGACGGTGCCGGTGCGGGTCTTCGCCTTCGTCGGCCAGTACGTCTCGGACTACGGCCTGGTCTTCGCCGGCCTGGTCCTCGCCGCGCTTCCGATCATCGTGATCTTCCTGGTGCTGCAGAGGTATGTGATCAAGGGGTTCGCGAGCGGGCTCAAGGGATGAGCGGAGCGAACCGGGGGTGTGGGGGGTCGCCCCCCACAGGGAGCAGGGATGAGCGGAGCGAACCGGGGGGTGTGGGGGGTCGCCCCCCACAGGGAGCAGGGATGAGCGGAGCGAGCCGGGGGGTGTGGGGGGTCGCCCCCCACGGGGAGTGGAGCATGAGGATGCCGGGGCGGTTGGGGGAGGTGCTGGACGCGCCGCCGCGGGCGTTCTCGCCCGCGCCCATCTGGTGGTGGAGCGGGGAGCGTCTCGACCGGCGGCGGCTGCGCGACCAGCTCGAACGGTTCGCCGAGGGCGGCGTCCACAACCTGGTCGTGCTGAACCTGGCGCCGTCCGGTCCGATGTTCGGCGCGGACGCCGACGATCCGCCGTTCTTCTCCACCGAGTGGTGGGACCTGCTGGACGCGGTCTGCGAGGACGCCGCCGAACTGGGCGTGTCCCTGTGGTTCTACGACCAGCTCGGGTTCTCCGGCGCCGACCTCCAGGCCCGCCTGGTGCGCGACGTCCCGGACTACGCGGGGCGCTGGCTCCGGCCGGACGGGACGGCGGACGTGCGCGGCTTCGACTACCTGTCGGCGGATGCGTGCGCGGCGCTCCTCGACCGCGTGCACGGCGAGTTCGCGCGGCGGCTGGGGCACCGGCTCGGCAAGGTGATCGTGGGGTCGTTCCAGGACGAGCTGCCGTCGTTGCCGACCTGGTCGGAGGGGTTCGCCGGCGAGTTCGAGCGGCGCCGCGGCTACGACCTCGGACCGCACCTCGCGGCGCTGTGGGGGAGCGGCGGCGAGGACGCCTTCCGGATCCGCCGCGACTACCATCTCACCCGCGCCGAGCTGGCCGAGGACGCGTTCTTCCGGCCGCTGGCCGAATGGCACGAGCGGTACGGGCTGCTGCACGGCTGCGACCAGCAGGATCCGGCGCGGGCCGGGCTTCCCGTGGACGGGGTCAGGCTGTACGCCGACTACGCGCGCACGCACCGCTGGTTCGGCGCTCCCGGGTCCGACCACCACGGCGACGCCCGCGTCCACTCGTCGCTCGCGCACCTGTACGGCCGGGACCGGACCTGGATCGAGGCGTTCCATTCCAGCGGCTGGGGCGGGACGCTGGAGGAGACCTTCGACTGGCTGCTGCCGTGGCTGCGCTCTGGGGCGACCCTCTACAACCCGCATGCCGTCTACTACACGACCAAGGCGGGCTGGTGGGAGTGGGCGCCGCCGGCCACCGACTGGCGTCAGCCCTACTGGCGGCACCACCGCGTCTTCGCGGACGCCGTCGCCAGGCTCTGCGCCGCCCTCTCTCTGGGGCGGCACGTGTGCGACGTGGCCGTGCTGTTCCCGACCGCGACCGCGCAGGCCGGGACGCGGCTCGACGGCGTGGACCCGGACGCCGTGCTGGCGCAGGAGACCTACCGGGATCTGGTCGGCGACATGGCCTGGTTCCGGATGGTGCCCGGCGTGCTCGACCGGCTGGGGATCGACGCCGACGTCGTGGACGACGACTCCGTGCAGCGTGCCAGGGTCGCCGAGGGGCGGCTGGACGTCGCGGACGAGTCGTACGGGGTCGTCCTTCTCCCGTCCTGCGCCGTGCTGGAAGGGGAGACGGCGCGCAGGCTCACCGCGTTCGCCGAGAACGGCGGCCGTGTCGTCGCGGTCGGCGCGCCGCCTCGTCGCGGGGTCGGCGACCCGGGCGCGGACGAGGCGGTGGCCGGGCTCCGCGCCGTGCTGGAGGTCGTGCCGGACACCGGTGCTCTCGGCGCCGCCCTCGCCGGCGTCCGCCGGGTGGACGCGCCGGTGCCCGCCCTCGTCCGGGAGGTCGACGGCACCACGCTGGTGTTCCTGACGGCCGCGCCGTCGATGGCCAGCCGCGTGTCGGTGGGCCGGCCCGACGAGCGCGGGGCCGACCTCGGCTGGCTCGACGTGACCTACGACTTCGATCCCGGCCGGTACCTGCGGGACATGCGGGTGCGGGTCCGGGGGGTGCGCGGCCCGGCGTTCCTCGCGAGCCCGTTCGGGGGCCCGCCGCGCCGGCTGGAGACGCGCGCGGTGGACGGGACGTCCGTCGAGATCGTCGTCCCGTTCGACGACGGGCCCGCGGCGCTGATCCTCTTCCCCGGCGGCGAGGACGTCGCGGCGCCGGATCCGGCTCCCGCGACGGAGCAGACCGTCCTCGATCTCGGCACGTCCTGGACGATGGACCTGGTTCCGACCCTCGACAACGCCTGGGGCGACTTCGCCCGACCCGCCGGTGACGACGTTCCTCTGGAACGCTGGACCGTGAGCCACCGAGCGGAGGCTGAGTCAGCGTGGTCCGAGGCGCATGCGACGTTCGGCCCGCACGGTGTCTGGTCCAGGGAGAGCGAGGGACGATGGCGGCCCTTGGTGTACTCCGACTCCCGCGGCATCCGCAAGGACACCCTGCACCGCGCCTTCCTCGGCCCGAAGGGGCACGTCCCTGAGGAGTTCCTCGACTTCGGGGAGGTCCGGTCCGGGGACGCGGTCGTGTTCCGGACCCGCCTGACCGTGCCCGGAGACGGCGGCTTCGTGGCCGTCGGCGCCGCGGCCGCCAAGACGCTGCGCGTGGACGGCGCCACCGTCGACCTGGACGACCAGGGCCACCTGGCGATCGCCGAGGCGCCACTCCCCGCCGGTGAGCATGACGTCGAGGTGCGGCTCGTCCCCGACGAGGACGTCCGGCTGCGCGCCCACCTCGCCGTCGTCACCGACCGCGAGCGCTACCGGCGGCCGGAGTGGATCACCGCGGCGGGCCCCGCGCGGCCGGGAGCCGAGATCGCGCTCAGCGTCCCCCTCCCGGAGTCCGCCGGCGGGGCGACGATCCAGGTGGCCTCGGCCGCGCCCTGCCGCGTCCTCGTCGACGGTGAGGAGGTCGGCCGCCAGGGAGGGTTCGACCCGTACGCCGAGCAGGAGGTCCCGCGCGTCGGCCGCTACCGCGTGGCGGGCGGCGACCTGACCCTGGTCCTCACTGAGGGCGGCCCGCCTCCCGAGGTCCTCGTGGACGGACCCGTCGTGTCCGGCGCCGGCTGGACGGCGACGCGCGACGGCGACCCGGTGCCCGTCGCGGCGCGCCGCGCGCAGTACGGCGACCCGGCGTCCCTGCACCTGCGGCGGCGGCCCCATCCGCTGCCCGGCGCGGCGTGGCTTGAGGACGATCCGGAGACGGACGTCGTCCTCCCGGCGACGCTCGCGATGCCGGACGCGGCGCCGCGGGTGGAGAGGCTGCGTTTCGCCGTCCCGCCCGGGGCGACGGGGATGGCCGTCGACGTCCGCGGTGAGCTGCTGGAAGCGACCCTGGACGGGGAGCCTTTGCACCCGGCCTCCGAGATGGCGCTGCCGGGCCCGGAGGCTCCCTCCGGCCGGACGGCGGAACTGCGGATCCGCACCCTTCCCGGTCACCGGGCGGGCGCGGCGCTCGCGGGGCCGGTGCGTTTCACCGTGGGTCGCGGCACCATCGGGCTGGGCGACTGGGAGGACGCGGGACTCGCCGGCTACAGCGGCGCCGTCCGCTACCGGCGCTCGTTCCGCCTCGCCATGCCCGCGGGCGGAGCCGCGCTCGACCTCGGGCGGGTGCGCGGCACCGCCGAAGTCACCGTCAACGGCGACCCGGCGGGGGTGCGCATCTGCGCCCCGTACCGCTTCGACATCGGAGCGGCCCTGCGCGAAGGCGACAACGAGATCGAAATCCTCGTCTGCGGAACCCTTGCGCCCTATCTCGACGAGGTGAGCCCCACGCATTTCGTCTTCCAGGGGCAGCGAGCCTCGGGCCTCTACGGCCCCGTCCGACTGCTCATGGAGGCCCCGGCCGCCGTCGGGCGCTGACCGAACGGGACGGTAGCGCCGCGCGGCGGCCGGTGCCCCACGTCACCTCGCGAACTGGCGCGGAACGGCGGTCGCCTGCGCCCGCGGGCCGGCGGCCGGGGCGGGCTTGACCCAGACCGGCGCCGGGTCAGGGTTCTTGGCGCAGGTGCGGTCGACCAGGCCGCGGTCCGGCGGCACCTTCCCTTCGCGGAGATAGTCGACCAGGAGGTCGTCGAGGCACGTGTTGCCCGCGAACGTGATGGCGTGGCTGCCGCCGCCCCTTTCCACGACGAGGCGTGCGCTCGGCAGGGCCCGCGCCATGTCGAGGCCGCCTTCGTACGGTGTCGCCGGGTCGTCCGTCGCCTGGAACAGCAGCAGGGGCGGTAGTCCCTTCCCGGTGATCCTGGTGCGGTGCCCCGCCTTGACGGGCCAGGTCAGGCAGCCCGCGTTGAACCACATGTTGTTGTAGGTGTAGAAGGGCGCCTTCTCGTTGACCTTCGCCTGGTCCTTGCGCCAGTACCGGAAGTCGCGCGGCCACTTGCTGTCGCCGCACATCACGGCGTTGTAGAGGTCGAAGGAGTCGTCCGCCGGGTCCGGCGCCGCGTAGCGCTCGTACGCGGTGACGAGGGGCGCGCTGTCGCCCGAGGCGGTGTACGCGGCCAGCACCGTCGCGAGCCGGGGCCACCGGAGGACGTCGTAGCCGCCCGCGACCTGCGTGTCGTCGAACTCGTCGGGCCCGATCCGGCCGACGGGGTGCTCGCGCAGGCGGGTGCGCATGGCGTACCACTTGGCCTCGACCTCGGCGGGGTCGGTGCCGAGGTGGTAGACCCCGTCGGCCTTGGCGACCCACGCGGTGAACGCCTTGAACCGCTTCTCGTGCTGCAGGTCCTGGAGGACGTTGTGGTCGTACCAGGAGACGGACGGCCCGACGATGCTGTCCAGGACGAAGCGGCGGACGTGCCGCGGGTACAGCTGGGCGTACGTCGAGCCGAGCGTGGTGCCGTACGACCATCCGAAGAAGTTGATCTTCTCGGCGCCGAGCGCCCGGCGGATCGACTCCATGTCCCGGACGTGGTCGACCGTCGCCAGGTGCGGCAGAAGCCAGGAGTGCTTCTCGGTGCACTTCGCGACGTAGCCGGCGGCCTTCGCCAGCCACGCCTCCGTGGTGCCCTGGTCGACCTGGAAGTCGGGTCGCGGGCCGTCGAAGTAGTGCGGGTCGCAGGACATGCGCGGCTCGCTGTGCTGGGATCCGCGCAGGTCGAAGCCGATCCAGTCGTAGGAGGCGGCGACGTCGGGCGGCAGCCTGGAGGGGATCCAGCTCGCCATCCACAGCCCGCTGATGCCGGGCCCGCCCGGGTTGAGCAGCATCGGCCCCTGCCGCTCGCCCGGGGGCGCGGTGGCGGGGAGCCGGTTCAGCGCGATCTTGACCGTGCGCCCGTCCGGGCGGGCGCGGTCGAGGGGCACCTCCAGCATCGCGCACTGCAGCGCCGGGGTCGCGGCGTCGCCGCAGGGCTTCCAGTCCAGGCGCGGCGGGTCCCCGGCCGCCGCGGTGGCCGGCGGCGGCCCGGCCAGCGCCGCGGCCGCCAGCATGCCGCCGCACGCGGCGAGCGCGGCGCCGGCGCGTGTCCTGCTCCGTCGTCTCACAGACACCTCCAGAGTCCTTGTGGCATTGCAGTGTACAATTTCACCTTTCTTTCGTCATTGTCCGGAAACGGCTTCGGGGGCGCCGCGCCGCCGGAAACGGGGCGCCACCTCGGCGAATTCCTTTCCCGCGTTTCGAGGGAGATCCGTCCGGGAGATCCATAACCCAGATCGATGGCGCGGCGTATGACCACGGGTCGTTTCCGCCCCACAAACTGCGGGCGCACGCTTCCCCGACCCTCCGGACCTTGGACCCCGGAGCCCTGCGACTCCGTCCGGCGCCCCTGCCGGACGCCCGCCCCATGGAGGAAGACCCCCGTGAGAAACAGACGCAGATCGACCCGCTGCCTGCTGGCGTCAATGGCGGTGGCCCTCGGGACGACGTTCCTCGTCCCGCCCGCGAACGCCGCCCCGAAACCCCCTCCCGCCAGCGTCCGCCCCGACGGCGGTGACGCGCGCCACATCCAGAAGGCCCCGCTGCCCGCCAAGGACCGGCCGCCGCTCTCCGCTGACAAGAACGACCTGAAGAGCAGCCCCGACCAGCCGGAGAAGCCGGCGGAGCACAAGCGTCCTTCCATGAAGGCCGCCCCGAAGACGAGCGCCAAGGCCGCTGCCGCCGCGTGCAGCGCGAATGACTTCACGAGCCGTTCCGGAAGCGCGCTCGTCCAGCAGATCAAGTCGTCCACGACCGACTGCGTCAACTCGCTGTTCAGCCTCACGGGCACCGACGCGTACTACGCGTTCCGGGAGTCGCAGATGGCGAGCGTCGCGTACGGGCTGCGCGACAACGGTCTCTACTACCCGGGCGACAACACCACCGGCACGGCCCAGCTGGTCCTCTACCTGCGGGCCGGCTACTACGTCCACTGGTACAACCCGTCGACCGTGGGGACCTACGGCCCCACGCTGAAGACGGCGATCCAGTCGGGCCTGGACGCCTTCTTCGGCAACTCCAGGTCGTCGACGGTCAGCGACGCCAACGGCGAGGTCCTCGCCGAGGCGGTCACGCTGATCGACAGCGCGGAGGAGAACGCCCGCTACATCTCCGTGGTCAAGCGGCTGCTGACCGGCTACAACAGCTCCTACGACGCGTCCTGGTGGATGCTCAACGCGGTGAACAACGTCTACACGGTGCTGTTCCGCGGCCACCAGGTCCCGGAGTTCGTCTCGGCGGTCCAGGCCGACCAGAGCGTGCTCGACACGCTCAACTCCTTCGCCTCGGGGCACCTTTCCCTGCTCGGGACCGACCGCAGCTACCTGACGTCCAACGCGGGGCGCGAGCTGACCCGCTTCGTGCAGCACTCCGCGATGCAGGCGAAGGTCAGGCCGCTGGCCAAGGGGCTGCTCGGGCAGAGCGCCATGACCGGGAAGACCGCGCCGCTGTGGGTGGGCGTCGCCGAGATGACCGACTACTACGACAAGGCGAACTGCTCCTACTACGGCACCTGCGACCTGGCGCAGCGGCTCGCCGCGAACGTCCTCACCATCAACCACACCTGCAGTTCGAGCATCAAGATCCGGGCGCAGGACATGACGGCCGCCCAGCTCTCGGAAAGCTGCGCCAGCCTCCAGAACCAGGACGCCTACTTCCACGGCCTGGTGAAGGACGGGAACCGGCCCGTCGCGAACGACAACAACACCACGATCGAGGTCTGCGTCTTCGATTCGAGCACCGACTACCAGACCTACGCCGGCGCGATGTTCGGCATCGACACCAACAACGGCGGCATGTACCTGGAGGGCGACCCGGCCGCCGCGGGCAACCAGCCGCGGTTCATCGCCTACGAGGCCGAATGGGTGCGCCCGGCGTTCCAGATCTGGAACCTCAACCACGAGTACACGCACTACCTCGACGGCCGCTTCGACATGTACGGCGACTTCAACGCCGGCGTCACCACCCCCACCATCTGGTGGATCGAGGGCTTCGCCGAGTACGTCTCCTACTCCTACCGCAAGGAGGTCTACGACGCGGCGATCACCGAGGCGGCGAGGAGCACCTACGCGCTCAGCACGCTGTTCGACACCACCTACAGCCATGACACGACCCGCATCTACCGCTGGGGCTACCTCGCGGTGCGGTACATGTTCGAGAAGCACCCGGGCGACGTCTCGACCGTCCTCGGCTACTACCGGACCGGCAACTGGAACGCCGCCCGGACGTTCCTGACCAGCACGATCGGCACCCGCTACGACAGTGACTGGCGGACGTGGCTCGCCGCGTGCGCGTCCGGCGCGTGCGCCGGCGGCGGGAGCGGCGGCAACCAGGCGCCGGCCGCGCGGTTCTCCGCCTCGGCGAACGGCCTGGCGGTCTCCTTCACCGACCAGTCCACCGACTCCGACGGCACCATCGCCTCCCGGCGGTGGGACTTCGGCGACGGCGCCACCTCGACGTCGGCCAACCCGTCCCACACCTACGGCGCGGACGGCACCTACACCGTCACCCTCACCGTCACCGACGACAAGGGCGCCACCGGCACCGCGACCAAGCAGCTGGCGGTGTCGGCCGGAGGCGGCGGGACGACCGAGTGCACCGGGACGGACACCCGCCAGCTCGGGCAGAACTGCCAGCGCGGCAACCTGTCGGCCACCCAGGGCAACCTGGCCTACCTGTACCTCTACGTGCCGGCCGGCACGCAGTCCATCAAGATCACGTCGTCGGGCGGCACCGGCGACGCGGACCTGTACTACAGCCCCACCGGCTGGGCCACGTCGACGTCCTACACCCAGAGGTCCGTCAACGCCGGCAACGGCGAGACCCTGACCATCACCGACCCGCCCGCGGGCTACAACTACATCAGCCTCTACGGCAAGCAGGCGTTCAGCGGAGTGGCGGTGAAGTCCGAGTACTGATCTGACACCCCGAGACCCGATCGCCGGGAGATGCTCGACCGGCTCGACCGGGAGGAGGGCGTGGTCACCGGGGCGCTGCTGAGCGAGGAGGGGGAGGGCGAGGCGCTG
>NZ_JBFARL010000112.1:0-26395 GCF_040674655.1 Actinomadura sp. NPDC049753
GTCAGCACCGTCGGCGGAATGATGCTTGTATCCGGGGGCCGGTTGCCGGTAAGGGCGCGGGGGTGGGATCGCGGTGTTATTCCGGCTACGCTGAGAGGGGGAACAGCATCGACAGCGCGGCGGCGGCGCCCGCGAGCGTGCGGACGCCGCGTCCCTCCCAGTCGGGCCCGTACGCGCCCGCCGCGACCGACTCCAGTTCGGAGACGAACGCGGCGGCGCCCATCGGACGGTCCCACGGGTTCTTCGCCATCCCGCGCTCGATCAGCGGGCGGAGCGGCCCGGGGACGTCCCCCACCGGGATCGGGGCCGTGAGGTGGCGGCCCATGAGCCCCTCCTGGGTCTCGGCGGTGTACGGGCGGCGTCCCGTCACGCACTCGTAGAACACGCACGCCGCCGCGTACACGTCGGTCGCGGGGGAGGCGGGCTCGTCCCGCCACTGCTCGGGGGCCATGTAGACGGGCGTCCCCGACCGCCCGGTCGCGCCCGCGTCCACCGCGACGCCGAAGTCGATCAGCTTGCTCAGCCCGTCGCCGCGCACGATCACGTTCGCGGGCTTGTAGTCGCGGTGGACGATGCCGAGGCCGTGCGCGGCGGCGAGGCCGAGCAGCGAGCCCTTGAGCACCGCCAGGGCGGCCTCGGGCGCCAGCGGCCCCCGCTCGGCGAGAACCGACTTCAGCGGCGCCCCGTCCACCGCCTCCATGACGATCGCCGCGCCGTCCGGCGTCTCGACGAGCCCGAACATCTGGGCGACGTACGGGTTGCGCAGCCGGCTGAGCAGGTCGGCCTCGGCGCGGAACCGCTCGCGGAACTCCGGATCCCCGGCGAGGGACGGCGCCAGGTACTTGATCGCCGCCGGGCGCCCCGTCGCGTCGTGCCGCGCGAGCACGACGCGACCCTGAGCGCCCTCGCCGAGAACCCGCATCTCGCTGTAGCCGGGAACCCGCCATCCGTCCATACCGCCCCCATACACCCGTTGTGAAAGGGGTTATATCGGATGGCGGCCTCAGGCGGCGACGGGTTCCGGCCGGGAGTCGCCCGCCGCCGGAGCCTGCGCCGGGGGCTCGGCCGGGGCGGGAACGGAGATGCCCGCGGTCGCGCGCAGCGGCGCGTACCGGGCGCCCGCCGCGATCAGCAGCGCCAGCACGACGACCACGCCGACGCCGACCCGCAGGGACGTCGCCTCCGACAGGAAGCCGACCACGACCGGGCCGAGCAGCAGGCCGCCGTAGCCCATCGCGCCGACCTGGGCGACGGCCGCGCCGGGACGGTCCGGAGCGGCGGAGCCCGCCAGCGAGATCGTCGTCGGGACGACCGTGCAGACCACGAGCCCGGTCACGAAGAACCCGGCGATCGCCACCGCGGGGACCGGGGCCAGCACGACGACGGTCATGCCGGCGGCGGTCCCGAGACCCGCCCCGACCAGCAGCCGGCGGGTGCCGACCCGCATCCGGACGCGGTCGCCGACGAGCCGCCCGAGCAGCATCGCCAGCTCGAACACGGGGTAGCCGGCCGCGGCGACGGCCTCGGTCGCGCCGAGCTCGTCGTGCAGCAGCAGCCCGCTCCAGTCGGCGATCGACCCCTCGGTCATGAAGGCGATGAACGCGAGGACGCCGATCAGGTAGACGGCGGCGGGCATCCGGCGCGCCCTGCGTCCCGTCCCGGACGCGGCGGGCGCGGCGGGGTCGGGCAGGTAGGTGCGGCCGAGCGCGAGCCCGGCGGGCACCGACAGCACCGCGGTGACCAGCACGGTCTCGGTGAACCCGAACCCGGCCGCGGCGGTGGCGACGCCGAACAGGCCGCCGCTCATCGCGCCGACGCACCAGCCGGCGTGCATGCCGCTCATGACGGACCGGCGGTACGCCTGCTCGACGACGCTGCCCTGGGCGTTCATCGCGATGTCGGTGATCCCGAACGTCATGCCGAACAGCGCGACGGCGCCGAGGAGCACGCCGTAGGTAGGGGCGAGCGCCACCGCCGCGTACGACAGGCCCGTCAGCGGCAGGGCGACCCGCAGGACGGTGCGGCTGCCGGCCCGCGCCATCACGCCGCGCAGCGCCTGCATGGCCGCGATCGCGCCGAGTCCCCAGACGAGGACGACGATGCCGATCTCGCCCTCGTTCGTCCCGAACTTGCCGGCCAGCGCGGGCATGCGCGCCACCCACACTCCGGTCAGCAGACCGGCCAGTGCGAAGGTCAGGAACGTCCCCGAACGGGCACGGAACAGCATTGTTCACCTCTTTCTCGTCTCGGCGGGGCGCACCCCGGCGTGTGGCATGCGTCGTCCGCGACGTGCGCCGTCGCGGGACGTGCGCCGTCGTGTGACATGGGTCATGGAACGCTCCAAACCCGTGCGGGTCCGGAGCGTCCGGAAGGTCGGGCGGGGCGCGTGCGGCGCCCCGGCGTCAGCGCTCCAGCAACCCCAGAAGCCGCTGTTTCAGCGCTCTGAGCTGCTCGGCGTCGTACAGCCCGGGATCATGGCTGACCACCTCCCAGAGGCCCTCGGCCGCCAGCCTGACGACCGCCGCGTCGCCCGGGTCGGGATCGTCCGCCGGGTCGCGGCCGTGCCAGCGGCGCATCGCCTCGTTCAGCGGCTCGGCCTGCTCGGGGTCGGCGGCCGCGGCCGTGATGGCCGACCACCGCCGGTAGGCGCGGGCCTCACCGGTGAGGATCTCGAACGTGGCCTCGACGTAGGCCCGGGTGTAGGACCCCGGCGTGCCGTCGTCGTAGGAGGCGATCAGGCCGTCGAACTCCTCGATGACCCGCGCCACCATGGCCCGGACGAGCGCCTCCTTGGTGGGGAAGTGGTAGAGCAGCCCTCCCTTGCTGACGCCGGCGCGGTCGGCGACCGCGCTGAGGGTCAGCGCCTGAGTCCCCTGCTCGAAGAGCACGGACTCGGCTGCGTCCAAGAGGGCTTCCCGTTTCATGACGTCCTTACTGTACCGGCTGGACGGTATACGGGCCAACCGGGGGCGGCCGCCCGCTATTCCCCTGTCAAGGCGCGGCCTCCGGCCGTCCCGCCGGGCCCCGGAAGGGAACACGAAGGGCGCGGATACTGTTGTCCGCGTGGTGACCTACCTCGACCATGCGGCGACCACCCCGATGCTGCCCGAGGCCATCGAGGCGATGACGGCGGAGCTGCGCGAGCTCGGCAACCCCTCCTCGCTGCACGCCGCGGGCCGGCGCGCCCGGCGCGTCGTCGAGGAGTCCCGCGAGCTCATCGCCGAGGCGTTCGGCGCCCGCCCGAGCGAGGTCGTGTTCACCTCCGGCGGCACCGAGGCCGACAACCTCGCCGTCAAGGGGATCTACTGGGCGCGCCGCGCCGCCGACCCGGCCCGCACCCGCGTGCTCGTCGGCGCCGTCGAGCACCACGCCGTCCTGGACGCGGTCCAGTGGCTCGCCGACCACGAGGGCGCCCGGGTCGACCTCGTCCCGGTGGACGGGCTCGGCCGCGTCACTCCGGACGCGCTGCGCGAACTGCTCGGCTCCGGCGACGACGTGGCCCTCGCCACCGTGATGTGGGCCAACAACGAGGTCGGCACCGTCCAGCCCGTCGCCGCACTGGCCGCCGCCGCCGGCGAGCGCGGCGTCCCCCTGCACACCGACGCCGTCCAGGCCGCGGGGCAGTTGCCCGTCGGGTTCGCGGCGAGCGGCGCGCAGGCCCTGACCATCACCGGCCACAAGCTCGGCGGCCCGATCGGCGTCGGCGCGCTGCTGCTGGCCAAGCCGAAGCCGCCGGTGTTCCTCGACCCGGTGCCGCTGCTGCACGGCGGCGGCCAGGAGCGCGACGTCCGGTCCGGGACGCTCGACGCGCCCGCCATCGCGGGCTTCGCCGCCGCCGTCCAGGCCGCGGTCGCCCGCCGCGAGACCGAGGCGGCCCGCCTCGCCGGGCTGCGCGACGAGCTGATCGCCGCCGTGCGGGACGCCGTCCCCGAGGCGGTGCTGAACGGCGACCCGGACGACCGCCTCCCCGGCAACGCGCACTTCTCCTTCCCCGGCTGCGAGGGCGACGCCCTGCTCATGCTGCTGGACGCGCGCGGCATCGCCTGCTCCACCGGATCGGCGTGCTCGGCGGGCGTCTCCCAGCCCAGCCACGTCCTGGTCGCCATGGACGCGGGCGCCGAGCGGGCCCGCGGGTCGCTGCGCTTCTCCCTCGGCCACACCAGCACCGAGGCCGACGTGAAGGCCCTCGCCGACGCCATCGGCCCGGTCGTCGAGCGCGCCCGCCGCGCGGGCCTCAGCTGACGCTGGTTTGACCGTCCCTTGAACGGGGACAGCGTGGCCGTGACGACGGACGTGAGCCACGGGCTCAAGCAGGCGGCGGGACACCCCTGGTTCCACCGCATGTCCCGGGTGGGGCTGGTCGCGCGCGGCCTGCTCTACCTCCTCATCGGCTGGCTGGCCCTCCAGGTCGCCTTCGGCGGCGGCGGGAAGGAGGCCGACCGCACGGGCGCGCTGGAGACCATCGCCGACAAACCGGGCGGGCTCGTCCTCATCGCGCTGATGGCGGTCGGTTTCGCCGCGCTCGTCCTCTGGCAGGCCGCGGAGGCCCTGCTCGGCCGCCCCGTCCCGGACGGCGACAAGGCGACCAAGCGCCTGATGTCGGCCGCACGCGCCGTCATCTACGCGGCCGCGTTCGCCGGGACCCTCGCGTTCCTCTTCGGCCACCACGGCTCGTCGAGCGACAAGCAGTCCAAGACCTACACCGCGCGGCTCATGGACGCGCCCGGCGGCCGCTGGCTCGTCCTGGCGGTCGCGGCGGGCTTCCTCGTCGTGGGCGCGGTCATGGTCGTGAACGCCTTCCGGCACAAGTTCATGAAGGAACTGAAGTCCTGGGAGATGGGCAGGACCGCGCGCCGCGTCGTCAAGCCCCTCGCGATCGTCGGCAACACCGCCCGCGGCCTCGTCGTCGCCGCCGTGGGCGCCTTCCTCGCCTACGCGGCCATCAGCTTCCAGCCCGACAAGGCCCAGGGCCTGGACGGCACCCTCCGCGAGTTCGCCTCCACCCCCGCCGGCCCCTGGGGCCTGGCCGCCATCGCCCTCGGCGTCATCACCTTCGGCCTCTACAACTTCTGCGAAGCCCGCTACCGCAAGGTCGACGCCAGCAACTAGCCGTGTTTCAACGTCCCGGCCCACTTCGCTCGCCTGGCGGCTCGCTCCGTGACCGGGCCTGGGCGAACGCGGCATCGCTTCGCGATCTGCCCGGCTCCGCTCGCCTCCGGCTTCCCTCCACCGGCCAGGTCACGCGTTCGCGCGTGCGGCCGAGGCCATTTCGAGACAGGCCCAGAGGCACCGGGAATCAGGGCTGGTAGGGGGCCAGGGCTCGCCAGCCGGGGTCGTTGGTGGAGGCGACCTTGGCCTTGCCCTCCGGCCAGCCCGCGGCCAGCTGGTCGAGTTCGGAGATGACGCCGGAGTCGGGGTCGGCGTACAGGTGGAAGACGCGCAGGCCGTCGCCGGTCTCGCGGACGGCGAGGACGGCGCGGTCGCCGAGCTTGGCGAGCTTCTTCTCGAACGCGCGCAGCGCGCCGGACGACGGCTCGACGGGGAGCCGGTCGGGGTTGCTGTTGGCGTACGGGACGGTGATCGCCACGTGCAGGTCGCAGAGCGGGTAGTCCTGCCGGTGCAGTGGGAACCGGGCGCCGAGGCGGGCGGGGTGGCCGCGGGGCGTGCGGCCCTCGCCGGTCAGCCAGGCGGGCTCGGTGAACGGCTCGGAGATCTGCTCCACGACCGCGGACAGCATGGACGGCGGGAGGGAGTCGATCGGCGCCTCGGTCGCGATCGTGACCTCGCCGATCCAGCGGGCCACGTCGTCCTCCCCGAGCGCCCAGTGCAGGACGTTCAGGGCGACCTGGAGCTGCTGCTCCTCGGAGACGAACAGGAAGTCGGGGTGGTAGGCGGTGATGTGCACGCGGGCGCGGTCGGCGTCGGCGCGCATGCCGAGCCGGACGTACTCCAGGTCGAACTCGTGGTCGCCGAGGATGAGGTCCTGGCCGAGCATCTCCGGGTCGGCCTGGCGGGACGGGTGGAAGCTCCAGCCGCCCGCGGCGGAGCCGGACGGGGCGGAGCGCGCCCAGCGCTCGGTGAGGCCGCGCAGCTCGGGGTCGCCGCCGCCGGTGACGGTCAGCGAGGGGTTCCGGTCGTCGGCGCCGCCGATCTCCCACTGGAGGCCGGGGTGGATCCTGTGGACGCGGCGGGACAGCTCCTCCATCGTCTCGGCGGACAGGCCCTCCCCGGGCACGGCCGGATCGGACTCCTCGGACGGCTCCGGCCCGGCGGCCAGCGAGGCCTCGATCGTCGGGCGGGCCTGCGCCCACCACTCCCAGAACTCGCTGATGGCGGGCGGTGCGGCGGCGGACGCCTCGCGCGGACGACGGAAGATTCCCATAGCGGCCCCAATCGTACGCGGAAATGGAGTCGGTGGACCGGGCCACGCCGCGTACGCTCGAAGGACTATGCCTCTCCGTGTACTCGCCGCCATGTCGGGCGGCGTCGACTCCGCCGTGGCCGCCGCCCGCGCCGCCGAGGCCGGGCACGATGTGACCGGCGTCCACATGGCCCTGTCCAGCAATCCCCAGTCGTACCGGACGGGGGCGCGCGGCTGCTGCACCCTGGAGGACTCCCGGGACGCCCGCCGCGCCGCCGACGTGATCGGCATCCCGTTCTACGTGTGGGACCTCGCCGAGCGCTTCCACCGGGACGTGGTGGAGGACTTCGTCAGCGAGTACGCGGCGGGCCGCACCCCGAACCCGTGCCTGCGCTGCAACGAGAAGATCAAGTTCGCGGCGCTGCTGGACCGGGCGATGGCGCTCGGGTTCGACGCCGTCTGCACCGGCCACTACGCGCGGCTGGACGGCGGCGTCCTGCGGCGCGGCGTCGACGCGGGCAAGGACCAGTCGTACGTCCTGGCCGTCTGCACGCCCGAGCAGCTCGCGCACGCGCTGTTCCCGCTCGGCGACACCTCCAAGGCCGACATCCGGCTGGAGGCGGAGCGCCGCGGCCTCCAGGTCGCCGACAAGCCCGACAGCCACGACATCTGCTTCATCGCCGACGGCGACACGCGCGGCTTCCTGGCCGAGCGGCTGGGGTCGGCGCCCGGCCCGATCGTCGACGCCGACGGCAACGAGGTCGGCGAGCACGACGGCGCCTACGCCTACACGATCGGCCAGCGCAAGGGCCTGCGGATCGGCACCCCGGCGCCGGACGGGCGGCCCCGCTACGTCCTGGACATCTCCCCGGTCACGAACACCGTGACGGTGGGGCCGCGCGAGGCGCTGGACGTCCACGAGATCACCGGGGAGCGCCCCGTGTGGCTGAGCGAGGCCCCGCAGGGCCCGTTCGACTGCCAGGTCCAGCTCCGCGCGCACGGCGAGGTCTATGACTGTGCGGCCGAGCACACCGGGAATGAGCTGCGCATCAGCCTGGCCACCCCCGCGCGGGGCGTGGCGACCGGCCAGGCCGCCGTCCTCTACGACGGCGACCGCGTCCTCGGGTCGGCCACGATCGCGGAGACCGCGCGCGTCCCCGCCTGACCAGGGTGTCGGGACGATCTCCTGGGAGGGTGCGATGCGGTTCGGTGTCTCCACGTTCGTGACCGACGAGGGGATCGGCCCCGCCGCGCTCGGGCGGGCGCTGGAGGAGCGCGGGTTCGGGTCCCTGTTCGTCACCGAGCACACGCACATCCCGGTGGAGCGGGAGTCGGAGTATCCGGGCGGCGGCGAGCTGCCGCGCATCTACTACCGGACGCTCGACCCGTTCGTCGCGCTGTCGGCGGCCGCCGCCGTCACCGCGCGCCTGCGGCTCGGGACGGGCATCGCGCTGGTCGTCCAGCGCGACCCGATCACGCTGGCGAAGGAGGCCGCCTCCCTCGACCTGGTCTCGGGGGGCCGCGCCGTCCTCGGCGTCGGCGCCGGCTGGAACCGGGAGGAGATGCGCAACCACGGCACCGACCCGGTGACCCGGATGCGGCTGATGCGCGAGCGGGTGCTGGCGGTCAAGGAGCTGTGGACGAAGGAGCGGGCCGAGTTCCACGGCGAGTTCGTCGACTTCGACCCGGTGTTCTCCTACCCCAAGCCCGTCCAGGACCCGCATCCGCCCGTGCTGGTCGGCGGATCGGGGCCGACGGCGCTCGACCGGGTCGCGGAGTACGGAGACGGATGGATGCCGCTCTACGGGCGCGGAACCGGCGATCTCGCCGCCCGGATCGCGGACCTGCGCGAGCGGGCGGGACGCCGGGTGCCGGTGACGGTGTTCGCCGTCCCGGCCAGGCCGGAGGCCGTCGCCGAACTGGAGGCCGCGGGCGCCGACGAGGTCCTGTTCAACCTGCGGACCGAGCCGGAGGACGACACGCTCCGCCGCCTCGACCGGCTGGCCGCGCTGCTGTGATCGCCGCCCCGCGGCGCCGATAGGGTTTGCAGGGTGACGAGCTTTCCGTGGCAGGCCGGGACGGCGACCGGCGTCGGGTCCTATCCGGGGGAGGACCCCGCCGAGGCGCTGCGGATCGTCCTCGGCGAGCTGCCCGAGCTGCCGCACCTGCCCGAGCTGCCCGCGCGCGGCCCCGGCGCCGACCTGGCGGGGCGGACCGCAGGGCTGCTGGTCGAGATGCCCGTGCATCTGGAGCCGTCCGGCTGGCGGTTCTCCGACCGCCCGGGACGCGACACGCAGCGCTCCCGCGACCACCTCGCCCGCGACCTGGACGTCCTGGAGGAGGTCGCGGGCGGCCACGACGGGCCGTTCAAGATCCAGGTCTGCGGGCCGTGGACGCTGGCCGCCTCGATCGAGCTGCGGCACGGCGACCGGGCGCTGAAGGACCCCGGAGCCGTCCGCGACCTGACCGCCTCGCTGGCCGAGGGCGTCGCGGGGCACGTCGCCGACGTCCGGCGGCGGCTCCCGGCGGCGGAGATCGTCCTGCAGCTGGACGAGCCCGGCCTGCCCGCCGCGCTCGCCGGGACGGTCCCGACCGCCAGCGGGTTCTCGCGGCTGCGGGCGATCGAGGAGCCGGTCGCCGAGGAGGCGCTGCGCACGGTGATCGACGCGGCGGGCGCCTACCCCGTCGTGCACTGCTGCGCCCGGAACGTCCCGTACGGGCTGCTGCGCGGCGCCGGGGCGAAGGCGCTCTCGGTCGACCTGCGGCTGGTGCCGAGGCGCTACGACGACGCGGTGGGGGAGGCGATCGACGCGGGGATCGGCCTGTTCCTCGGCGCGGTGCCCGCGACCGACGCCGCCCTGCCGCCCCTCAAGGAGACCGCCGAGCCGGTGCGGGAGCTGTGGCGCCGTTTCGGCTTCCCGGCCCAGCGGCTGGCGGAGCAGGTCGTGATCACTCCGGCGTGCGGGATGGCGGGCGCCTCACCGCGCCATGTCCGCGCGGCCCTCAAGCGCTGCCGCGACACGGCCCGGATGCTCTACGAAGCGGCTCTCTAGAAGGGCGCGCCGAGGGCTCATATTGTCGGTCCCGTTGGCGAGAATAGGGGCATGACCATGAGCGACGGCGTTCCGACCGAGGCGCGGCAGCGCCACAAGGAGCTGAGCGAGCGGCTCGACGAGGCCAACTACCGGTACTACGTCCTCGACCAGCCGACGCTCTCCGACGCCGAGTACGACCGGATGATGCGCGACATCCGCGCGCTGGAGGAGCGGCATCCGGAGCTGGTCACGCCCGACTCGCCGACGCAGCGGGTCGGCGCGCCCATCGTCACCGACTTCGCGACCGTCCAGCACCTGGAGCGGATGCAGAGCCTCGACAACGCGATGAGCGCCGACGAGCTGCTCGCCTGGGACGAGCGGGTCGTCAAGGAGGTCGGCGAGGTCGCCGGCTACCTGTGCGAGCTGAAGATCGACGGCCTGGCGATCGCGCTGACGTACGAGAAGGGGCGGCTCGTGCGCGGGGTCACCCGCGGCGACGGGCGCACCGGCGAGGACGTCACCAACAACGTCCGCACGATCGCCGACATCCCCGGCCGGCTGGCCGGCGAGGGCTGGCCGGACGTGCTGGAGGTCCGCGGCGAGGTCTTCCTGCCGGTCGAGGGGTTCGAGCAGGTCAACGCGGTCCAGATCGAGGCGGGCAAGGAGCCCTTCGCCAACCCGCGCAACGCGGCGGCGGGCTCGCTGCGGCAGAAGGACCCGCGGGTGACCGCGCACCGGCCGCTCGGCATGCTCGTCCACGGGTTCGGCGCGTGGCGGGGCGGGGAGCAGCCCGACAGCCAGTCCGGCGCGTACGAGCTGATGCGCGGCTGGGGCCTGCCGGTCAGCGACCGCTACAAGGTCGTCGGCGGGCTCGGCGCCGTCCGCGAGTACATCGAGGAGTACGGCGAGAACCGGCACGGCACCGCCTACGAGATCGACGGGGTCGTCGTCAAGGTCGACCAGTTCGCGCTGCAGCGCCGGCTCGGGTCGACGAGCCGGGCGCCGCGCTGGGCGATCGCGTGGAAGTACCCGCCGGAGGAGGTCAACACCAAGCTCCTCGACATCAGGGTCGGCGTGGGGCGGACCGGGCGCGTCACCCCCTACGGGGTGATGGAGCCGATCAAGGTCGCCGGGTCCACGGTGGAGCGGGCGACGCTGCACAACGCGAGCGAGGTCAGGCGCAAGGGCGTGCTGATCGGCGACACGGTCGTGCTGCGCAAGGCGGGCGACGTCATCCCCGAGATCGTCGCGCCGGTGACCGGGCTGCGCGACGGGTCCGAGCGCGAGTTCGTCATGCCCGGCACCTGCCCCGAATGCGGGACGGAGCTGGCGTACGAGAAGGAGGGCGACGTCGACATCCGCTGCCCGAACGCCCGGAGCTGCCCCGGCCAGTTGCGCGAGCGGCTGTTCTACCTGGCGAGCCGCAAGGTGCTCGACATCGAGGCGCTCGGCTACGTCGCGGCGACCGCGCTCACCCAGCCGCTGGAGCCGAGCGACCCGCCGGTGAAGAACGAGGGCGACCTGTTCCACCTCACCGTCGACCAGCTGCTCCCGATCAGGAGCCTGGTCCTCGACCAGCGGACCGGCACGACCAAGACCGACCCGAAGACCGGCGAGCCGAAGGTGGTGTCGTTCTTCGCCAACAAGGAGGGCGAGCCGAAGAAGACGGTCGAGGTCCTCTTCGAGGAGCTGGAGAAGGCCAAGCGGCAGCCGCTGTGGCGGGTGCTGGTGGCGCTGTCGATCCGGCATGTCGGGCCGTCCGCCGCCCAGGACCTCGCGCGCGAGATGCGCTCGCTCGACGCGATCGCCGAGGCGACGGAGGAGGAGCTCGCCGCGGTGGACGGCGTGGGGCCCACCATCGCCGCGTCGATCAAGAAGTGGTTCGAGGAGCCCTGGCACCGCGAGATCGTCGACAAGTGGCGGGCCGCCGGCGTCCGGATGCGGGACGAGGGCGCCGCGGGGCCGCGCCCGCTGGAGGGCGTCACCGTGGTGATCACCGGATCGCTGGAGGGGTTCAGCCGCGACTCGGCGACCGAGGCGGTGCAGCGGCTCGGCGGGAAGGTGTCCGGGTCGGTGTCGAAGAAGACGGGCTTCGTGGTCGTCGGCGACAGTCCAGGGTCGAAATACGACAAGGCGGTCAAGCTGGGCGTGCCGGTCCTGGCCGAGGAGGGTTTCCGGGTCCTCCTCTCCGATGGGCCAGATGCGGCCAAAAACGTAACTATGCGCGCCGACGTCTAACACGGCGTGGTTGCGGGGGTTTCGACCAGGGTTGCGTTACTCAGGGGTACACTTCCACTACCCACCGACGAGGGACGGACGCGGAAAGGAAATAACGGAACGTACGCAATCGGTTTCGCGAAGTTGAGCGAAGGCCGTACCCTCCCTCACATCACGACCCACACCTGAAATCTCCGGACGTAACACCCGGGGGGGCGTCCCCCGAGGTCGGGGACGCCCGGTGCCGGGGGGCGACCCCCCGCAGCCCCCCGAGGATGTGATGAAGGACCCGAACAACACGCGGAACACGGCGCCACGCCGTGGCTCCCCGTTGTGGATCTACTTCGTCGTCGTCATCCTGCTCGGCCTCGCCGCCGCGGCCGCCGCGTTTTCCGGGCTGACCCGCGCAGACCTGGACGCGCTCGCCGGAACCCCCGTGTTCTGGATCCTCGGCTGCTTCATCATCTTCGGCGAGCTGCGGCCGATCATCACGCCCGGCAGCACCGAGAACAACGGCGCCACGACCTCGACCACGTTCTCGTTCGCCGCGCTGCTGTACGCCGGGCTGCCCATCGCGGCCGCCCTCCAGGCCGTCGCCGTGATCACCTGCGGGATCTTCCGCTCCCGCTCCCCGCACCGCATCGCCTTCAACGTCGCGCAGTACACCCTCAGCCTGGCCGCCGCCCAGCTCGTCCTCGCGCTCGCCGGCGACCTCGCGACCCCCTCGCGGCTGTGGGTGCCGCACGGCTCCGACCTGCCCGCGATCGCGCTCGCCGGCACCGTCTACTTCGTCTGCAACGACACCCTCGTCGGCGCCGCCGTCGCGCTGCACGCCCGCGTCTCGCTCGTCAAGGCGCTCCGCTGGGACCTGGCCTACCAGGTCCTCGTGCACCTGGCGCTGCTCGGCCTCGCCCCGCTGATGGTCATCGCGATGGACCGGTCCGCCGTCTTCGTGCCGCTGATCGTCCTGCCGTTCATCGCCGTCTACCTCAACGCCTCCGTCTCGGTCCGGCGCGAGCACCAGGCGCTGCACGACGGGCTGACCGGCCTGCCCAACCGCAAGCTGCTGATCGTCCGCACCGAGGAGGCCCTCGCCGAGGCGCGCGGCGCGGAACGGCGGCTCCCGCGCGCCGCCGGCCTCGGGGCCCGGCGCCGCAAGGCGGCCGACCCGCCGGACCACCGCGCCGGGCTGTTCCTGCTCGACCTCGACCGGTTCAAGGAGGTCAACGACACCCTCGGGCACCCCACCGGCGACCGGCTGCTCCAGCTCGTCGCGCACCGGCTCACCCACAGCGTCCGCCCCGGCGACCTCGTCGCGCGGCTCGGCGGCGACGAGTTCGCGGTGCTGCTGCCCACCGTGCGGGACGAGGCCGCCGCCCGCGAGGTCGCCGCCCGGCTGCGCGCCGCGCTCTCCGAACCCGTCCGGCTGGACGGCATGTCGTTCGACCTGGAGGCCAGCGTCGGCATCGCGCTGTTCCCCGACCACGCGCCCGACTTCGAACTGCTCCTGCAGCGCGCCGACGTCGCCATGTACAACGCCAAGGAGGCCCGTACCGGCGTCGAGACGTACTCGCCCGGCAAGGACCGCAACTCCCCGGCCCGGCTCAGCATGCTCGGCGACCTGCGCCGCGCCATCGACCGCTCCGAGCTGGAGCTGTTCTACCAACCGAAGATCTCGCTGCGGGACGGCCACCTTGTCGGCATGGAGGCCCTGCTGCGCTGGCGCCACCCCGACAAGGGCCTCCTGGAGCCCGAGGCGTTCCTGTCGGTCGCCGAGCAGACCTACCTGATGCGCTCGATCACCCACTACGTCGTGGAGGCCGCGCTCGCCCAGACCGCCGCGTGGTGGCGGGCGGACATGCCCGTCCAGGTCGCGGTGAACGCTTCGGGACGTGACCTGCTCGACACCGGCCTCACCGAGGTCATCGAGGAGGGCCTGCTCGCCCGCGGCCTGCCCGCCGCCGCTCTCCAGCTGGAGATCACCGAGCGCATCCTGATGAACGAGCCCGCCTACGCCTCCGACACCGTGAGCGCCCTCGCCGAGCTCGGCATCCCGCTCAGCCTGGACGACTTCGGCACCGGCTACTCCTCCCTCGTGCGGCTCAAGCGCCTGCCCGTCGAGGAGATCAAGATCGACTCATCGTTCGTGCGGCGCCTGGCCGACTCGCCCGACGACGCGGTCATCGTCCGTTCGATCGTCGACCTCGTCCGCACGCTCGGCCTGCGCTCGGTCGCCGAGGGCGTCGAGGACCCGGCCACCGCCGAGCGGCTGCGGGAGATGGGCTGCGACGCCGCCCAGGGCTGGCACTTCTGCCGTCCCATGGACGCCGCGACCGCCACCGACTGGCTGTACTCCTTCGCCGTCCCCTCGGTCAAGGCCCCCGGAGGCGCCTGACCGGCACGGCCGGACCGCGTATCTCGGGCAGGGACGGTGTCACGGCAGGACGCCGTCCTGTGTCGGAGCGGGCCTCGTCTTCCAGCGGCCGCCCGGGCAGGGCGCCGCCTGAGGAAGGGGGCGCCCTGCCCGTTGCCGGGCGTGATGCGTGTTGCGGTGTCCGCCGTCAGTAGCGGCGACGGGCCTCGTAGTCGTCGGGGTAGTACTCCTCGCGCACGGCCGCGGGCGGGGGGCGGCGGTCGACGGCGCGGCGGGCGGACATCATCCGCACGATGCCGATGACCAGGCCGATGACGCCGCCGATCATCAGGATGACGCCGACCAGCCGGATGTCGATACCGCTGATGTCGTAGTTGACTGCGTATGCCAGGATCGCGCCGATGATGATCAGGGCGATGCTGCCGCCGATGGTCACGGCGGTCTCCTCTCGTTCGTCCCGGGGGTGGACGCAAGAAGCGTTCCCTCCGTGCGGGGATGAAACGGGCGACCTGGCCGGCCTGCCGCGGGCACGCCCGAGTAAACGGGTCGGGGTGCGGGGGCGCGGGCCCATAGGATGGCCGTGAACCCACTTCATCGCAGGAACGGTTTCTTCAATGTCCGCCATCACCCGTGACGAGGTGTCGCACCTCGCCCGGCTGTCCCGGCTGGCGCTCGGCGACGATGAGCTCGACCATCTCGCCGCCCAGCTCGACCAGATCATCTCCGCGGTCGCGCGGGTGCAGGAGGTCGCGGCGGAGGACATCCCGCCCACCTCGCACGCGCTGCCGCTGACCAACGTCTACCGGACGGACGAGGTGCGACAGTGCCTCCGGCCCGAGCAGGCCCTCGCCGGCGCCCCGGCCGCCGAGGAGCAGCGCTTCCGCGTCCCGCGGATCCTGGACGAGGAGGCCTGACCGGTGGCCGGAACGGAGCGCAGCGGAGTGCAGGACACCGGTCAGGCGGTACGGCCGGGGGGTCTGGGGGGTCGCCCCCCAGAAGGGGCACGTCCGGTGGCCGGAACGGAGCGCAGCGGAGTGCAGGACACCGGTCAGGCGGTACGGCCGGGGGGTCGCTTCCCGGAGAGGGGCGAGCGGTGAGTGAGCTGGTCAGGAAGAGTGCGGCGGAGCTCGGGGAGCTGATGGCCGCGGGTGAGGCGTCGGCCGTCGAGGTGGCCGAGGCGCACCTGGACCGCATCGCGGCGGTGGACGGCAGCGTCAAGGCGTTCCTGCACGTCGACCGCGAGACGACGCTGGCGCAGGCCCGCGGGGTGGACGAGCGGCGCGCGGCGGGGGAGGAGCTCGGCCCGCTGGCCGGCGTCCCCATCGCGCACAAGGACGTGTTCACCACCGCGGACATGCCCACCACCGCCGGATCGAAGATCCTTGAGGGCTGGCGGCCGCCGTACGACGCGACCGTGACGGCGCGGCTGCGGCAGGCCGGGCTGGTGATCCTCGGCAAGACGAACATGGACGAGTTCGCGATGGGCTCGTCCACGGAGAACAGCGCCTACTTCGTCTCCCGCAACCCGTGGGACCTGGAGCGGGTCCCGGGCGGGTCGTCGGGCGGGTCCTCGGCGGCGGTCGCCGCGTACGAGGCGCCGCTGTCCACCGGCACCGACACCGGCGGCTCCATCCGGCAGCCCGCCGCCGTCACCGGCATCGTCGGGATGAAGCCCACCTACGGCGGCTCGTCCCGCTACGGCGTCATCGCGTTCGCGTCCTCGCTCGACACGCCCGGCCCGTTCGCGCGCAACGTGCTGGACGCGGCGCTGCTGCACGAGGCGTTCAGCGGCCACGACGTGATGGACTCCACCTCGGTGGACCAGGCCGTCCCGCAGGTCGTGGAGGCCGCGCGCCGCGCCGACGTCAACGGGCTGCGCGTCGGGGTCGTGAAGGAGTTCGCGGGCGACGGCTACCAGGCGGGCGTCTCCGCGCGCTTCAACGAGGCGGTCGAGCTGCTGGAGTCCCTCGGCGCGAAGGTCGTCGAGGTGTCCTGCCCGCACTTCTCCTACGCGCTGCCCGCGTACTACCTGATCGCGCCGTCGGAGTGCTCGTCCAACCTCGCGCGTTTCGACGCGATGCGGTACGGCCTGCGCGTCGGCGACGACGGCAGCCGCAGCGCCGAGGAGGTCATGGCGCTGACCCGCGCGGAGGGCTTCGGGCCCGAGGTGAAGCGGCGCATCATGCTCGGCACCTACGCGCTGTCGTCGGGCTACTACGACGCCTACTACGGCAAGGCGCAGCAGGTCCGCACCCTGATCAAGCGCGACTTCGAGGCGGCGTTCGAGCAGGTGGACGTGCTGGTCTCGCCGACCACGCCGACCACCGCGTTCCCGATCGGCGAGCGCGCCGACGACCCGATCGCCATGTACCTGGCCGACCTGTGCACGATCCCGGCCAACCTCACCGGCAACGCCGCGATCTCGGTGCCGTGCGGCCTGTCGGACGGCCTGCCCGTCGGCCTGCAGATCATGGCCCCCGTCCTCGGCGACGACCGCGTCTACCGCGTCGGCGCCGCCGTCGAGCGGGCCCTCGAAGACCGCTGGGGCGGCCCGCTGCTGGCGCAGGCCCCGGAACTGGTGGAGGCGAAGTGACCACTCCGGCCCTGATGGACTACGACGAGGCGCTGGCGAAGTACGAGCCGGTGCTCGGCATCGAGACGCACATCGAGCTCGGCACCGCGTCCAAGATGTTCTGCGGGTGCCCGACGGCGTTCGGCGCGGAGCCGAACACGCAGGTGTGCCCGGTGTGCCTGGGGCTGCCGGGATCGCTGCCGGTCACCAACCACGCCGCGATCGAGGGCATCATCAAGATCGGCCTCGCGCTGAACTGCGACATCGTGGAGTGGTGCCGGTTCGCCCGGAAGAACTACTTCTATCCGGACATGCCGAAGAACTTCCAGATCTCGCAGTACGACGAGCCGCTCTGCGTGGACGGCCACCTCGACGTCGAGGTCGACGGCGAGACGTACCGGATCGGGATCGAGCGCGTCCACATGGAGGAGGACACCGGCAAGTCGCTGCACGTCGGCGGCTCGACCGGGCGCATCCACGGCGCCGAGTACTCCCTCGTCGACTACAACCGGGCGGGCATCCCGCTGGTGGAGATCGTCACCAAGCCGATCCCGGCGACCGGCGACCGGGCGCCGCTGGTGGCGCGGGCGTACGCGACGGAGCTGCGCGAGCTGGTCCGGTCGCTCGGTGTGTCGGACGTGCGCATGGAGCAGGGCTCGATGCGCTGCGACGTGAACGTCTCGCTGATGCCGCGCGGCGCCGAGAAGTGGGGCACCCGGACCGAGACCAAGAACGTCAACTCGCTGCGGTCGGTCGAGCGGTCCGTCCGGTCGGAGATCGAGCGGCAGGCGGGCGTGCTGGACGCCGGGGGCACCATCGTCCAGGAGACCCGGCACTTCCACGAGGACACCGGCCGCACCACGAGCGGGCGCAGCAAGGAGGAGGCGCAGGACTACCGCTACTTCCCCGAGCCCGACCTGGTGCCGATGGCGCCGTCGCGGGAGTGGGTGGAGGAGCTGCGCGCCACCCTGCCGGAGCTGCCGGCCGCGCGCCGCGCCCGCATCCAGCGGGAGTGGAACCTGTCCGACCTGGAGCTGCGGGACGTCGTCAACGCCGGCGCCGTCGACCTCATCGAGGCGACGGTCGCGCAGGGCACGGACGCCTCGGCCGCCCGCAAGTGGTGGATGAACGAGCTGTCGCGGCGCGCCACCGAGCAGGGCGTCGAACTGGCCGAGCTGCCGATCACGCCGGAGCAGGTCGCCCGCGTCCAGGCGATGATCACCGCGGGGGAGCTGAACGACAAGCTGGCCCGCAAGGTCTTCGAGGGCGTCCTCGCGGGCGAGGGCGGCCCGGACGAGGTCGTTGCCGCGCGGGGCCTGAAGGTCGTCAGCGACGAGGGCGAGCTGTCCTCGGTCATCGACAAGGTGATCGCCGACAACGCGGCCGTGGCCGACAAGATCCGCGCCGGAAAGGTCGCCGCCGCCGGCGCCCTCGTCGGCGCCGTGATGAAGGCCACCCGAGGCCAGGCCGACGCGGGCCGCGCCCGCGAACTGATCCTGGAGAAGCTCGGCGCCTCCTGACCCTCCGGCCCCGGGTGCCGAACGTTCGCCGAGGCGTCTCCTCCATAGCGAGACGCCTCGGCGAGGCCCCGGATGCATCGGCGAGAACCCAGCCAGGCTGAGCAGTTGTCCCGGGTGGCTGTGGGCGTACCGGTGAGGCCGGGCGTTTTGGCGTGGGCTGTCTCTGGCGCTTCTGGGTGTTCCGGTCGGATTGGGGCGCTTTTGCGGTCTGGGGCGGGGCGGTCGGATTGTGCTGGTCAGGGGCGGGGGACGTCGAGGATGCGGTCGTCGCCTGGGCGGGGTTGGCCTCGTCCGTCCTGGTTGCTGGTCGTCACCCACAGTGAGCCGGCGGGGGTGCGGACGACCGCGCGCAGCCTTCCGTAGCGGTCCTGGAAGCGGGCGATGGGGCGTCCCGCCCTGCCGTTGTCGAGCGGGACCTGCCAGAGGCGCTCGCCGCGCAGCGCGGCGGCCCACAGGGAGCCGTTCGCGTAGGCGAGGCCGGACGGCGACGCCTGGTCGGTCGTCCAGGTCAGGAGGGGGTCGGTGAACCCCTTGCGGTGGCCGACGCCCTCGACGACCGGCCAGCCGTAGTTGCCGCCCTTGCGGATGAGGTTGATCTCGTCGAAGCGGTCCTGGCCGAACTCGGTGGCGTACAGGCGGCCCGCGTCGTCCCAGGCGAGGCCCTGGACGTTGCGGTGCCCGTAGGTCCAGACGCGGCTGCCGAACGGGTTGCCGGGCGCGGGCGCGCCCTCGGGGGTGACCCGGAGGATCTTGCCGCCGAGGGAGTTCCTGTTCTGCGCCATGCCGCCCTCGCCGGTCTCACCGGTGGTGACGTAGAGCATCTTGTCGGGGCCGAAAGCCAGGCGCCCGCCGTTGTGGACGGCGCCCTTGGGGATGCCGGTCACGATCGGTTTCAGGTCGCTGAGACGGGCGTCATAGGTGGCGCGCACGACACGGTTGTCGGACGCGGCCGTGTAGTACAGGTAGACGAAATGGTCGGTGCCGTAAGACGGGGACACCGCGACGCCGAGGAGACCGCCCTCACCTTGCGCGTCCACGCCGGGCACCGTGCCGACCGCCGTCGCGCGTCCGGACGGCGTGACGCGCATGAGCCGGGCGGTGTCCCGTTCGGTGACCAGCGCGTCGCCTCCGGGCAGGAACGCCACGGCCCACGGCACCTTGAGGTTTTCGGTGACGGTGCGGGGCATGCCGGGCCCACCGCCGACCGTCGCGGACGGGGTGGCGGACGCCGGCGGCGGGGTCCGGCCCTCTCCGCCTCCGGACGGCGAGGACGAGCAGGCCGCGAGGAGCGCGGCCGCCGAGGCCAGGACGACCGGGGCGAGGATCGTGTGCTGTCGCATGAGCGCCTCCCGCAGGTAGTACGGATCCCGGGTGCTCACCGTTCCCTGTTACGCAGCGTAATGCCGGGCAAGCCGGCGATCCGGTGACGTTCGGCTTTCGGACGTCCCAAACGGATCCTCGACGAGGCCGTTCGTCGCGGGAAGGTCGCCCAGCCTCAATCGCTCCGTGACCTACCGAACGTACAGTGAGCGACACGGTGATCCCGTAGTGCAGCAACGTCGCTGATCCCCGGGCAGGCGAGGCCGGTGCGCTCGCCACCGGTCCGCGCCGATCCGGCGCGGGGCACCATCCGTGACCTTCGGGCCGTTATCCAGGCGGCGGGGGTCGTGGACCCCCAACTCCCCTGGCGCGGCGCGGCCTCCGCCAGGGCCGATCAGCCCATCGGGCAGGAAGGGACGCGGCGCGATGAGCGGCGACTACGCCAGGCGGGTACCGCCGCGTGCGCTGCCGGTCGCCCTGGCGGCGATCGTCGGCGTGCTGTACGCCACCGGCTCGCTGCTCGGCTGGGGCGGCCGCGCCTTCATCGCCTGGACCGAGGCCGGCGCCGCGGGCGCCGCCGCGATCTCCCTGCTGCTGTCGTCCCGGCGCCCCGACGGGCCGTCCGCCGATCCGGCCGCCCCCGGCGGCATCTGGCGCGCGTCCTGGCGGTGGTACGGCATCGCCGCCGCCTCCTGGTTCGTCGGCGCGGTCGGCGGCGCGCTGGCGTACGGCTCCGGCCGCAGCGCCCTGTCGCTGTCGGTCCCCGACCTGTTCTACCTGGTCGCGCTGGTCGCGCTCGTCATCGGCCTGGTCGCGCCGATCCGGCTGCCCCGCGACGCGGGCACGTGGCTGCGCTACGCCGCCGACACCTACGTCTGCGCCTGCGCCCTGTTCGTCCTCGGCTGGGTGGCCCTGTTCGGGAACCTGTACCACCGGTCGGGGGAGTCGCCGCCGGAGTTCCTGCTGGAACTGCTCTACCCGCTGATCGACATCGTGTTCGTCTGCGGGGCGCTGCCGTTCGTGCTCGGCGCCGCGCGCGGGCACCGCCGCCTCGCCTGGATGGGGTACGGCGCGCTGGCCGCGATCGCGGCGGCCGACATCGTGACCACGTTCGTCAGGCTGGACGGGGGCGGGTCCGCCGAGGACCCCTCCGACATCCTGCGCCTGGCGGGGCTGCTGCTCCTGCTGCTGGTGCCGTGGACGGGCCCGGCCGCCGAGCCGGAGCTGCCCGTCGACGACATCCCCGAGGACGTCGCGGCGCCCGCCGAGGAGTGCGGCCGCATGATCGGCCCCGGTCTCGCGCCCGCCGCGGTGGCCGCCGCGGCGGCGCTGTTCATCGCGGGCCACTCGATCGCCGGCAACGACGGCCTGGAGCCGGCGATCTCGATCGCCGCGGGCTCGGCCGCACTGGTGCTGATCGCGCGCCTGGCGGCGCTGCTGCGGGAGAACGAGGCGCTGCGCCGGGCCGTGGACACCGGCGAGGAGCACTTCCGGGCCCTGTCGGAGAGCATCGACGACGCGGTGCTCATCTGCGACCTCGACGCCACCGTCCGGCACGCCAGCGCGGGCGCCCTGCGGACCTACCGCTACACCCAGGACGAGCTGCTCGGCCGCCCCCTGAACGAGATCATCCACCCGGAGGACCTGCCGCGCGTCCAGCAGGTGTTCACCGAGTTCCTGGACGAGCCGTCCGACGTGGGGCCGCAGGACGCGCTGCGGGTGTCGTGCCGGCTGCGCGCGGCGGACGGGACGTGGCTGCCGACGGAGTCCACGATCTCCCGCTACAAGGGATCGGACGGGGCGCCGTCCCGGCTGCTGGTCACCACCCGCGACCTGAGCGAGCGGGCGGCGCTGCAACGGCAGGTCGCCCATCTGACCTTCCACGACGGGCTGACGGGCCTGCCGAACCGGTCCTACTTCGAGGAGCGCACGCGGGAGGTGCTGTCGCGGCAGGCGTCCGGCGGCAAGGCCGCGGTCGTGTTCGTCGACATCGACGGGTTCACCGCCGTGAACGACTCCGACGGTCACGCGGCCGGCGACCAGGTGCTCGCGCAGGCGGCCCGGCGGCTGCGCGCGAACGTCCAGGCCGACGACACGGTGGCGCGGTGGGGCGGCGACGAGTTCGCGGTCCTGGTGCAGCTCCCGCCGGACGATCGTGAGACCCGCGCCACAGTCGAACTGGCCGGTCGGCTCCTTCGCGTGCTTTCGGTCGACCCATACCAGGTCGGTAACAAGCACATCGTGCTGACGGCGAGTGTCGGCATCGCGTTCGCCGCCGACGCGGAGCAGCCGAACGGCGGCGGGTCGGACGCGGGACGCCGGCTCCGCCGCGGCGCCGCCGAACTGATCCGCAACGGCGACCTCGCGATGGCCCGCGCGAAGGAGCTCGGCGGCGGGCGCGTCGAGGTGTACGCGCCGCACATGCACGCCGACGTCGTCCGGCGGCTGGAGCTCGGCAGCGACCTGCAGGCGGCGCTCGCCGAGGAGCAGTTCTCCGTGGAGTTCCAGCCGGTCGTCGACCTGGCCACGTCCCGGGTGACCGGCGTGGAGGCGCTGCTGCGCTGGCGCCGGGGGAGCGAGGCGGTGCCGCCGGAGGAGTTCATCGGCCTGGCCGAGGAGTCGGGGCTGATGATCCCGCTCGGCGACTGGATGCTGCGGGAGGCGTGCCGGGAGGTCGCCCGCTGGCGCGGCGACTCGTGGGACGTGGGCCTGTCGGTGAACTTCACCGCCCGGCAGATCGCCGCGCCCCGGTTCGTGGAGTCGGTCGCGGCGGCGCTGGCGGAGACGGGGCTGCCGCCGCAGGCGCTCACGCTGGAGGTGCGCGAGGAGGTCCTCGTCGAGGACGCCGACCAGAACGTCGAGCGCCTGTCCCAGCTGCGCGACCTCGGCGTCCGGCTCGCGATCGACGACTTCGGCACCGGGTACGCCTCGCTGGCCTACCTCGGGCAGCTCCCGGTCGACATCATCAAGATCGACCCGTCGTTCGTGGCGGGGCTCGGTTCGGACGAGACCCTGACGCTGCTCACCCGGACGATCGTGCGGCTCGGCAGCGACCTCGGGCTGACCGTGGTGGCGGAGGGCATCGAGCGGCCCGAGCAGCTGGAGCTGCTGCGGGAGATGGGGTGCCCGCGCGGCCAGGGGTTCCTCGTGGCGCGGCCGATGGCGGCGCAGCGGGTCGAGTCGCTGGTGCGGACGAACCTCGCGGGCAAGGCCCGTCCGGGCGACCTCCCGCTCCCGCTGCCGGGGTGACCGTGTGCGTTTGGCGGTCAGGCCGGAGGCGCCCCTGCCGGACGACATCTCCGTCTCGGCATGTGAGACAAAGCGTCCAAGGATTTGACCGTTGGCCGGACATCGGCGAAAGTGGGCACGTGCAGAGCACCTCCACCATCCTCGTAGTACTTGGTCGGCGCGCAGGCTGACCAAGCTTTCCGTCCTGCGCGCCTCCCCTCGACCGCCCCACGGCGGCGGGGGTTTTTTGTTGCCCGGCGAGCCAAGACTCACTCCCCAAGGAACCGCAGAATCATGACGATCGAACAGATGACGGGAGCCCAGGCGCTGGTCCGCGCCCTGGAGAACGTCGGCGTCGACACCGTGTTCGGGATTCCGGGTGGCGCGATCCTCCCGGCGTACGACCCGCTGTTCGACTCCAGGAAGCTGCGCCACATCCTCGTCCGGCACGAGCAGGGCGCCGGCCACGCCGCCCAGGGCTACGCGATGGTGACCGGCAAGGTGGGCGTCTGCATGGCCACCAGCGGGCCGGGCGCGACCAACCTCGTCACGGCGATCTCCGACGCCTACATGGACTCGGTGCCGATCGTGGCGATCACGGGGCAGGTCGCGTCCTCGCTGATCGGCACCGACGGCTTCCAGGAGGCCGACATCGCCGGCATCACGATGCCGATCACCAAGCACAACTTCCTGGTCACCCAGGCCGAGGACATCGGCCGCACCATCGCCGAGGCGTTCCACATCGCGGGCACCGGGCGGCCCGGCCCCGTCCTGGTCGACATCGCCAAGGACGCCCTGCAGGCCACGGTCGGGTTCGAGTGGCCCGTCGCGCTGCAGCTGCCTGGGTACCGGCCCGTCACCCGGCCGCACTCCAAGCAGGTCCGCGAGGCGGCACGGCTGATCGTCCAGGCGCGGCGCCCGGTGCTGTACGTCGGCGGCGGCGTGCTGAAGGCGGGCGCGGCCGCCGAGCTGAAGGTGCTCGCCGAGCTGACCGGCGCGCCGGTCGTCACCACGCTGATGGCCAAGGGCGCGCTGCCCGACAGCCACCCGCTGAACATGGGCATGCCGGGCATGCACGGGGCCGTCGGCGCGGTCGGCGCGCTGCAGCGCGCCGACCTGCTGGTCGCGCTCGGCGCCCGGTTCGACGACCGCGTCACCGGGAAGCTGGACGGGTTCGCGCCGCACGCCAAGGTCGTGCACGCCGACATCGACCCGGCGGAGATCTCCAAGAACCGGCACGCCGACGTCCCGATCGTCGGGGACGCCCGCGAGGTGATCGCCGACCTGGTCGTCGCCCTGCAGAACGAGCACGAGGCGGGCCGCAAGGGCGACTACACCGACTGGTGGCGCCAGCTCAGCGCCTGGCGCGAGACGTACCCGCTGGGCTATGACATCCCCGCCGACGGCTCGCTGTCGCCGCAGTACGTCATCGAGCGGATCGGGCAGATCGCCGGGCCGGACGCGTACTACGTCGCGGGCGTCGGGCAGCACCAGATGTGGGCCGCGCAGTTCATCAAGTACGAGCGGCCGGGCGCGTTCCTGAACTCCGGGGGCGCCGGGACGATGGGATACTCCGTCCCGGCGGCGATGGGCGCCAAGGTCGGTGCGCCGGACACCACGGTCTGGGCGATCGACGGCGACGGCTGCTTCCAGATGACGAACCAGGAGCTCGCCACGTGCGCGATCGAGGGCATCCCGGTCAAGGTCGCCGTGATCAACAACGGCAACCTCGGGATGGTCCGGCAGTGGCAGACGCTCTTCTACGAGGGCCGCTACTCCAACACGGTCCTCCAGCCCCCGGCCGAGCACTCGGCCAAGCGGATCCCCGACTTCGTCAAGCTCGCCGAGGCGTACGGGTGCGTCGGCCTGCGCTGCGAGAAGGCCGAGGACGTCGACGAGGTCATCGCCAAGGCCATGGAGATCAACGACGCCCCCGTCGTGATCGACTTCGTCGTCCACCAGGACGCCATGGTGTGGCCGATGGTCGCGGCCGGCACCGCCAACGACGACATCAAGATCGCCCGGGACATGGCGCCCGACTGGGAGAACGGAGACTGACCCCGATGAGCCTGCACACCCTCTCGGTGCTGGTGGAGAACAAGCCCGGCATCCTGGCTCGGGTCGCGGCGCTGTTCTCCCGGCGCGGCTTCAACATCGAGTCCCTGGCGGTCGGCACCACCGAGCATCCGGAGATCTCCCGGATGACGATCGTGGTGAACGTCGCCGACCTGCCGCTGGAGCAGGTCACCAAGCAGCTGAACAAGCTGATCAACGTGCTGAAGATCGTCGAGCTGGATTCCTCGGCGTCCGTCCAGCGCGAGCTCGTGCTGGTCAAGGTCCGCGCCGACGCCGAGACCCGCTCGCAGGTCCTGGAGACCGTGACGCTGTTCCGCGCCAAGGTGGTGGACGTCGCGCCCGACGCCGTCACGATCGAGGCGACCGGCAACCGCGACAAGCTGGACGCGTTCATCAGGATCCTGGAGCCGTTCGGCATCAAGGAGCTGGTGCAGTCGGGCATGGTGGCCATCGGCCGCGGCGCCCGGTCCATCACCGACCGCTCGCTGCGGTCCATCGAGCGCAGCGCCTGACCCGCGACCCGCACGCCGCCCTCGGGCGGCACCAACCACACCAACGAAAGGCAACAGCACTGTGGCTGAGATGTTCTACGACGACGCCGCCGACCTGAGCGTGATCCAGGGCCGGCACGTGGCGATCATCGGCTACGGCAGCCAGGGGCACGCGCACGCGCTCTCGCTGCGCGACTCCGGCGTCGACGTGCGGGTCGGGCTCCGCGAGGGGTCGGCCAGCCGCGAGAAGGCGGAGGCCGAGGGCCTGCGCGTGGTCACCCCGGCGGAGGCCGCCGAGGAGGCCGACCTGATCATGCTGCTGGCCCCCGACCACCACCACCGGGAGATCTTCGAGAAGGACATCAAGCCCGCCCTCGTCGAGGGCGACGCGCTGTTCTTCGGCCACGGCTTCAGCATCCGCTACGACCTCGTCCAGCCGCCGGAGGGCGTGGACGTGGCCATGGTGGCGCCGAAGGGCCCGGGTCACCTCGTGCGCCGCCAGTTCGTCGCCGGGCGCGGCGTGCCGGTGATCGTGGCGGTGGAGAAGGACGCGTCCGGCAACGCCTGGCCGCTGGCGCTGTCCTACGCCAAGGCCATCGGCGGCCTGCGCGCGGGCGGCATCAAGACGACCTTCACCGAGGAGACCGAGACCGACCTGTTCGGCGAGCAGGCGGTGCTGTGCGGCGGCGTCTCCGAGCTCATCAAGACCGGGTTCGAGGTGCTGACCGAGGCCGGCTACCAGCCGGAGGTCGCCTACTTCGAGGTCCTCCACGAGATGAAGCTGATCGTCGACCTGATGTACGAGGGCGGCGTGTCCAAGATGTACTGGTCGGTGTCCGACAACGCCGAGTACGGCGGCTACAGCCGCGGCCCGCGCGTGATCACGCCGGAGGCCAAGGCCGCGATGAAGAAGATCCTCGGCGAGATCCAGTCCGGCGAGTACGCCAAGGAGCTGGTGGACGAGTTCGAGGGCGGCCAGAAGAAGTTCACGCAGTACCGCGAGGAACTGGCGCAGCACCCGATCGAGAAGACGGGCGCCGAGCTGCGTCCGATGATGAGCTGGCTCAACGACTGAGCCTTTCCGTGACGGCGCGGGGACCGGTGCGCGCCGTCACCGACCTCGCCACCTACGAAAGACCCAGGGTGCCCGCCGAAGGCGTCGAGCACGTCGTGGTCAACGGCGTCCCCGTCCTGTCCGGAG
>NZ_JBFARL010000113.1:0-26352 GCF_040674655.1 Actinomadura sp. NPDC049753
GGCACCGCCTCAAGGCCGCGCGCGGCGGCCTCGCGGACCGCCGCCGCGGCCTCCCGTGCCGACGCCGGCCGGACGACCCGCGCGGGCGAGCGTTCGACGATCCCCCCGAAGTCACGCAATGCGATGCCCTCTCACTGGTGGTCTCCGCCTCCGGTGACGTCGGCCCGCCGCGGCCGCCCATGCGGTGATTCTAGGTTTCTCCGTAGGCGGGGGAGGGGCTCGGCCCCGGGAGCCCACGGTGCCGCCGGATGACGCGGGTGTGATCTGGATAACATTTTCACCTTGCCGACTGTGACGTGTGACCCGCGGATCAACAGGGGTCACCTGCCGGGAAAGGAATATGGCCCGATCCAATCCCCCCTCCGGGGCGCCCCGACCGCCTGACATCCCCCTTTTCGGGCGTCGGGCCCTTTGCGTCGAAATGACAAGATGTTCCCGTTGACCGTATGTGGGCATGAGTGAGCGCTGAGAGTTTCCTGGAGAGGCGGGTCGCAGAGTGTCGCGCGGTAGTGAGTTCGTTGTGGTGGCCAACCGGTTGCCGGTGGACCGGAATGTCGGAGCCGACGGCGTCCCGCGCTGGCGGCGCAGTCCGGGCGGACTGGTCAGCGCGATCGCCCCGGTGATGAGGCGCAGGAAGGGCACGTGGATCGGCTGGACGGGCGCGCCGGACGAGCAGCTGGAGCCGTTCGAGGAGGACGGCATGTCGCTGCACCCCATCGCCCAGTCCGCGCGGGAAGTGGAGCTCTACTACGAGGGTTTCTCGAACGCCACGCTGTGGCCGCTCTATCACGACGTCGTCGCCACCCCCGTCTACGACCGGGCGATGTGGGACGCCTACGTCCGCGTCAACCGGCGCTTCGCCGAGGCGGCGGCGAAGGTCGCCTCGAAGAACGCCATCGTCTGGGTGCAGGACTACCAGCTCCAGCTCGTGCCGCAGATGCTCCGCGAACTGCGTCCCGACCTGCGGATCGGCTTCTTCCTGCACATCCCGTTCCCGCCGGTGGAGCTGTTCTGGCAGCTGCCGTGGCGGCGCAGGATCCTGGAGGGGCTGCTCGGCGCCGACCTGGTCGGCTTCCAGCTCCCCGGGGCGGCGGCGAACTTCGTGCGGCTCTGCCGGCGGCTCCTGGACGCCCGCTTCTCCAAGCAGGACGTCTTCTGGGACGACCGTGTCGTGCGTGCCCGCGCGTTCCCCATCTCGGTGGACGTCGGGGAGCTGAACGACCTGGTCGGGCGCGAGGACGTCCTGGAGCGGGCGCAGGAGATCCGCACCGACCTCGGTGACGCCACCGTGCTGCTGGGCGTCGACCGGCTCGACTACACCAAGGGCATCACGCAGCGGCTCCAGGCCTTCGGAGAGCTGGTCGAGGAGGGCCACATCAAGCCGGGGCAGGCGGTGTTCGTGCAGATCGCGACGCCGAGCCGGGAGCGCGTCGAGCAGTACCAGCTGCTCCGGGAGGAGATCGAGCAGCTGGTCGGGCGGATCAACGGGGAGCATGGCGAGATCGGGTTTCCGGTCATCCACTACCTGCACAGCTCCTATGACCGCGCCGAGCTGGCCGCGCTGTACCTCGCGGCGGACGTGATGGTGGTGACCCCGCTGCGCGACGGCATGAACCTGGTCGCCAAGGAGTACGTGGCCTGCCGCAAGGACCTGCGCGGCGCCCTCGTGCTCAGCGAGTTCACCGGGGCCGCCGCCGAGCTGAAGCGCGGCGCCTTCCAGGTCAACCCCTACGACATCGACGGCCTGAAGGGGACGCTGATGGCGGCGCTGAACGCCGAGCCCGCCGAGCAGGCGCGGCGGATGCGCGTCATGCGCCGCCGCGTCATCGAGCACGACGTGGACCGGTGGGCCCAGGAGTTCCTCAGCGAGCTGGAGAATCCGGCGCGCCCGGCCCCCGCGCTGCAGGCTCCTATCGGACTGGAGAGCTGAACCGCAGGTCGAAGGCGGCCCAGACCGCCTTTCCTCCGGTCGCCAGGCGCGCCCAGCCCCAGGAGTCGCTGACCGCGCCGACGACGACGAGGCCGCGGCCGCCCTCCGTGCAGCGGTCGGGTTCGGTCGGCACCGGCTCGGGCGCGCGTGCGCCCGGGTCGGTCACCGACACGACCAGCCGCCTCGGGTGGCCGATCAGGACGAGCTGGATGGGGCACAGCGGCAGCGGCTGGGAAAGGCCGTCCAGGCCGTGCCGCAGCGCGTTGGTCACCAGCTCCGACACGGCGACGACCACGTCTCCGGCGTCGCCGGCCAGACCCCACGCGTCCAGCGTGACCTGGGTGAACTCGCGTGCGGACCGGGGTGCGGTGATCTCCGCCGGGAGCACCCGGCGGGCCGTGCGCGGCGTGCCCGCGTGCGGGGCCGGCCAGAGCCCGGCCAGGCCGGGGGTCGAGGCGGGGCCGCGCGCGGCCTCCGCGGGGACGTTCGGGCCGAGCGTCATCGGCGGGGCGTCCGGCCAGGGCGTGCGGACGGCCGAGAAGTGCCGCGGCCGCCCGCCCCCCATGGCGGCGTGGGCTGCGACGTCGTCTGCCTGGTCAACGGTCATGGTCAAACCTCAGAGGCGTGCGGGTTGGTCACCGGCGAGCGTTCGCTATCTTGCTCCCCAAGCCGTGCAGATGCAAGACCGTCTGCATGAACCAATGCAAGAACGAATGCACGTGCATCTCGTACCATGGTGTGGGGTGGGGCGAGATCGCGGTCTCCCGGGACAGGGGGGCCGAGACGCCTAGAGGGGGCGATGATGGACGGCCACCAGATGTCGGACGTCCGGTGCGGCGGGCTCGTCTGGCAGAAGAGCCGGCGGAGCAACCCGTCCGGCAACTGCGTCGAGATGGCGGAACTCCCCACCGGGGAGATCGCCGTGCGCAACTCCAGGGACCCCGAGGGAGCGATCCTCGTCTACACGCGCGAGGAGGTGGAGGCGTTCGTCGGGGGAGCCAAGGACGGTGACTTCGACCACATGCTCGTCTGACCCCGCAGCAAAACCGAATGGGATTCCATTCGCCGCCCCGGCCGGGTAGGTTGCGGCCATGCACCTGGGGCAGATCGCCGCTCGGACGCCTGACAAGCCCGCCGTGGTCATGGCAGGCTCCGGGCGGGTCGTCACCTTCCGCGAACTGAACGAGGAGTCCAACCGGCTCGCGCAGCTGCTCCGCGCGGAGGGGCTGCGCCCGGGGGACCACATCGCGTTCATGATGGAGAACCATCCGCTGTACCTGGCCGTCGCCTGGGCCGCGCAGCGGTCCGGGCTCTACTACACCGCCATCAGCTCGCGCCTCCAGCACGACGAGGTCGCCTACATCGCGGGCAACTGCGAGGCGAAGGTCTTCATCACCAGCGCCTCCATGGAGGCCGCCGCGCAGTCGCCGCCGGACGTGCCGCTGCGCCTGATGCTCGGCGGCACGGCCCCCGGCTACGCCTCCTACGAGGAGCGCGTCGCCCAGCACCCGCCCACGCCGATCGAGGACGAGTGCGAGGGCGCGGACATGCTCTACTCGTCCGGCACGACCGGCCGCCCCAAGGGCGTGAAACCGGCCCTGTCCAAGGCCCCGATGGGCGAGGGCGGGACGCTGTACCAGCTCCTGGCGTTCCTCTTCCAGCCCGACGCGGATTCGGTCTACCTCTCCCCGGCACCGCTCTACCACGCCGCTCCGCTGCGGTACTCGCTCAACTTCCACCGGTTCGGCGCCACCGTCGTCGTGATGGAGAAGTTCGACGCCGAGCAGGCCCTCGCCGCCGTCGAGAAGTACGGCGTCACGCACAGCCAGTGGGTCCCGACCATGTTCATCCGGATGCTCAAGCTCCCGGAGGAGATCCGCGCCCGCTACGACATATCGTCGCTGCGCTGCGCCGTCCACGCCGCAGCGCCCTGCCCCGTCCCGGTCAAGGAGCAGATGATCGCCTGGTGGGGGCCGATTCTGCACGAGTACTACGCCGGCACCGAGGGCAACTGCTTCGTCTACACGAACTCGGAGGACTGGCTGGCCCACAAGGGCACCGTCGGCCGTCCCCTCCTCGGCGAGGTCCACGTCTGCGACGAGGAGGGCCGGGAACTGCCGCCGGGCGAGCCCGGGACGCTCTACTTCGGCAACGGCCCCGAGTTCGAGTACCACGCCGACGAGGCCAAGACCGCCGCGTCCCGCGACCCGTGGGGCCACGGCTGGACCACCCTCGGCGACGTCGGCCACGTGGACGAGGACGGCTTCCTCTACCTCACCGACCGCCGCGCCTACATGATCATCAGTGGCGGGGTGAACATCTACCCGCAGGAGGCCGAGAACGTCCTCGCGGTGCATCCGAGCGTCGCCGACGTCGCGGTGTTCGGCGTCCCGGACGCCGAGATGGGGGAGGCGGTCAAGGCCGTCGTCCAGCCGCTGTCGATGGACGACGCGGGCCCCGCGCTGGAGGCCGAGCTGATCGCGTACTGCCGCGACCGCCTCGCCCACTACAAGTGCCCGCGCTCGGTCGACTTCCGCGCCGAGCTGCCCCGGCATCCCACCGGCAAGCTCTACAAGCGGCTGCTGAGGGACGAGTACTGGGCGGACAAGCGCCCTGCCACGGCCTGAGGCGGCCCTGAAAGGCCAAACCCCGGCCGGGGCCCCTGAGGGGTCGGCCGGGGTTTGGAACGCGCCAGGGGCGTTCTAGTGCATCGGCATCGGCGCGTCGGTCACCGGGGTCTCCGGCTTCTTGCGCGGCAGCAGCAGCGCCGGCAGGAACGCCAGCAGCAGCAGCCCGGCCGAGTACCAGTAGGTGTGCTGGAACGCGTCCGCCATCGGCCCGGCGATCTTCTGCATGATCGCCGGCGGCACCTTCTCGGCGCTGCCGATCTCGCCGCCGCCCCCGCCGCCGAGCTCCGAGGCCAGCCGGTTGGCCAGCAGCACCGAGATCAGCGCGGTGCCGATGGACGCGGACACCTGCTGGATGATGTTCAGCATCGTGCTCGCCCGCGGCACCTCGTCGTGGACGAGCGTCTGGATGGCCGCCGCCATGGTGGGCATCATCGTCATGCCCATGCCGAGGCCCATCACGAAGAGGGTCCCGCCGAGGGCCCAGTAGGAGGTGTCGGCCTCCAGGATCGAGGCGAAGCCCGACACCGACAGCACCACGATGACCATGCCGACCAGCACGACCCGGCCGGGGCCGATCCGGTCGGTCAGCTTGCCGCCGATCGGCATCGTGATCATCGCGCCGAGGCCCTGCGGGGCCAGCAGCAGGCCGGACTGGAGGGCGCCCTCGCCGCGCACGGTCTGGTAGTACAGCGGCAGCAGCAGCATCGCGCCCATGAACGCGGCCATGAACAGCACCATCGTGCCGGACGCGGCCGCCACCGAGCGCCGCTTGAGCAGCCGCAGGTCGATCAGCGGGTTCTCGGCGTTCAGCGCGCGGACCACGAAGCCGAGCATCAGCACGGCGCCGACGGCCCAGAAGGCCAGCGACCCGGTCTTCAGGAAGTCCTTCATCTCGGCGCCCTTGGCCACACCGTAGATCAGCGAGGCCAGACCGGGGGAGAGCAGGAGGAGCCCGATGAAGTCGAGGCGCTCGGCCGGCTTCGGCTCGTCCTTCTTGAGGATCCGCGCGGCCAGCGTCAGCGCGATGATGCCGATCGGCAGGTTGATGAAGAAGATCCACCGCCACGACACGTCATCGACGAGGTAGCCGCCGATGATGGGGCCGAGGATCGGGCCGAGCAGCATCGGCACGCCGACGATGCTCATCACCTGGCCGACCCGCTGCGGCCCCGCCGCCTGGGTCAGGATCGTCATGCCGGCCGGCATGATCATGCCGCCGCCCAGGCCCTGCAGCACCCGGAAGGCGATCAGCGACTCGGCGGACCAGGCCAGGCCCGCCAGCATCGAACCGGCGACGAACAGCCCGATGGAGATCATGTAGAGGCGCTTGGTGCCGAACCGGGCCGAGGCCCATCCCGTGATCGGGATCACGGTGGCCAGCGCCAGGGTGTAGCCGGTCGCGACCCACTGGATCGTCGCCAGCGAGGTCTCGAACTCCTTCGCCAGGTCGTTGATCGCGACATTGACGACCGTCACGTCCAGGATGGACATGATCGCCCCGAGGACGACCACCATGGCCGTGGCGAGCACACCGCGGTCCAGGCCTCCTCCGGCGCCGGGTTCCTCCAGCGGGCCGTCCGCCACCTTGGGAGATGCGGGAGCGGTCAACTCTCTTCCAATCGTCAGGCCCGCATGTGGGCACGCGGGGGCCGTGGTCACGTTGCTCAGGGGGTTGTCAGGGCTCGCTCAGGGCTCGCCTGGGTACTGCGGCAAAATTACTGCAGTGACTGACACTTTCGCGAACGATTAAACTTCGAGCGCTTCGGGAGTATTCCAGCGGGGTCCGACAGATCTGCCCTGCTCCGCGCCGTCCGGCCTTCCGCGGCCATCGCCCCGAGGCCGACCAAGTGTGACAGACGCGACATCCGAACGCGCCCTCGGCCGCACGTCCCCGACCGGAGTTGCCCGAGGCCCGGCGTCCCCGCCGCTACTTCGGAGGCAGGGACAGGGCGTAGGAGAGTCCTCGATCCACCCACGCGGCCACGTCGGACGGCGCGGTGCAGGCTTCGGGCGAGACCGTGATCCAGCCTCGCATCGGATGGCCGCGCATGACCGTCGTGGCGGCGCCCGGCTCGGCGAGCAGGTCGTCGTGGTCGTCCGGGGAGACCCGGACCATCAGTCCGCCCTTGCTCCTCACGACCACGGCCATGTTGCCGTTCACCAGCCAGGCGATGCCGCCGAACATCCGCTTCGGGATCGCGTCCCGCCTCACTCCGAGCAGATCCTCCACGCGGTCGGCCAGTTCCTCGTCGTAGCTCACCATGCCATCTTCTCTCGCGCCTCCCCGGCGCTGATCCCCGCGCCCGCGCCCGCAGCGGTCGGCCGCCGTCAGTGGTGGCGCCGTCAGTGGTGGCGCCGGCGGCCTTCCTTGGTGCGGAGGCCGCAGCCGAGGGCGCGGTCGAGGAAGATGTGGCCAACCAGCCTGCGGGGCGCGTGCGAGGAGGCGGTGTGGTAGTTCGTCGCGCGAACTGCCGGATTATTCTGGGCGCCTGGCCAAAGATGACGAGGGTCGTGGCTGCGCTGGTGCGAGGGGTGTTTCTCGTGAGCGCCGTTTATGGCGAGTCGGCGCGGGAGTACGGCATCACGTCGCGGCAGGGGCGGCGCCGAGCGGGAGATACGCTCGCCGACCTGCTCGGCCGCGTCGTGCTGGCCGACGAGGGCCCGGTGGTGCTCGCTGATCCGGGTGAGGGAAGGCCTGCGGACGCCGAGGTCCGCGGCTTGCGGTTCGTGATACGAACTACTATCGTTCGTAGTGCGAACTTAAGCCTGATGTGCGGGAGCGTGGAATGATGAGTCATATGGTTTCGGCCTCGGGAGAGGGCCTGCCCCTGTTCGGGTTCGGCGCTCACACCGGAATCGACGACGTCGCCGGCCTGCTGCGCCTGGCCGAGCGCGCCGACCGCGACGGCCTCGACCACTTCTCCCTGTCCGACCACCCCTACCTCGGCGACCGCGTGGACGCCTACGCCGCCATCGGGTTCGTCCTCGGGCGCACCGAGCGCATCGCCGGCTTCGCGAACGTCACGAACCTGCCGACCCGGCCGGCGCCCATGCTCGCCCGGACGGTGACGTCACTTTCGGCGCTCTCCGGCGGCCGCGTCGTGCTCGGCATGGGGGCGGGCGGGCTGTGGGACCGGATCTCCGACATGGGCGTCCCGCGGCTGACGCCCGGCGACGCCGTGGACGCCTTCGAGGAGGCGATCGTCCTGGTCCGGAAGCTGGCCGGCGGCGGCTCGCCGGTCACCCACCGGGGCCGCCACTACAGGGTGGAAGGGATCGAGCCGGCCCCCGTCGCCGCGCCGCCCGTGTGGACCGGGTCGGTCGGCCCGAGGTCCCTCGCCGCGACCGGCCGGGTGGCCGACGGCTGGATCCCCGGCCACGCGGCGGACTGGCTCAGCGAGCGCTACCGGACGTCGCGGCCGGTGATCGACGAGGCCGCCGCGGCGGCGGGACGCGACCCGCGCGAGATCCGCACGATCTTCAACCTTCCCGGACGCGTCACCGACCGGCCGCTGCCCGCCACGCGCGACCGCGACGGACGCTGGATCGGCGGCTCCCCCGAGCAGTGGGCCGAGGAGCTGACCGGGGCGGTCCTGGAGCACGGCGCGTCCGGCTTCACGCTCTTCTCGCCCGACGGCGGGACGCAGGACCTCGCCTCGATCGGCCGCTGGGGGCAGGAGATCGCCCCCGCCGTCCGCGAGGCGGTCGCGAAGGAGAACGGCCCCTCGGGGAAGGCGCGGCGCCCGGGACCCGCACGCCGCTAGCATGATCGGATGTCGCAGACGGTGGGGATCGCGCAGTTCGTCCGGGAGCCGAGCGACCTGGGCGAATGCCGGGGCGGAACGGACCTGATCGGCCGGGACGAGGTCCAGGCCTTCCTGCGGTCCATCACCGACGTCGATGCCGCGATGGCGGAGCTGGCCGCCTCGCTCGGGTCCGGTGACGTCTTCCGCGCGGGGATGATGGCCTTCGTGTGCGGGGTGCTCGTCGAGCGGGGCGGCTCGGTGGCGGTCCCGGTCGACGCGGTCATGCAGGTGACGGAGCGCTACCTGCACCTGGCGAAGCAGTTCACGGAGCAGGGCGGGGCGAGCGCGCAGGACGAGCTGTTCCGGGCGTCCCCCGACCTCGTCCGCGCCCACCACGCCCTGCCCTTCGTCCTCCTCGCGGCCATGACGATGCTCAGCCGCGACGAGGGCGCGCGGCGGCGTCTGCGGACCCGGCCCCACGTCGCGCCGCTGGTGGACGAACTGGAAGACCACTACGAGACCCTCTACTACGTCCGCGAGGTGCTCGCCCTTCTGGACGGCCGGGAGATCCTGCTGCTCGACCCGCGCGGCCGGCGCGGCTTCGTCCTCGGGCTGACCGGCGTCCAGGACCGGATGTACCACTTCTTCGCCCTGGCCCAGGACGCCCTCGAACGCCATGCGGGCCCCGGCTATCTCGGAGCCGAGCCGACCGACCCCGCGGCGGTGCGGTACGCGCAGAACCGGGGCCTGACCCCGCAGGAGCACCAGCAGGCGCAGGAGCTGATCGACCACCAGCGGATCGGATTCCACTACCCGGGCGCCGATGCCAGGCCGGCGCTGTTCTTCCCCGGTTCCGCACCCTTCGAGGCGGTCCCCGTGGTCGACGGCCTTCCCACGTTGTTCCTGGACGAGAAGTCGATCAACGCCCAGTGGTCTCCCGCGAACATGTACCCGGTCCTGCACGAGGCACTGGAATCACGGGTCGGCCTTCGCGAACTGCCCCGTGAGGACGTGGAGGCCAGGCTCGCGGTCTTCGCGGGTTAGGAGCCGAACAGGGTGCGTTCGACATGCTGCGTGTCGGTGTACTCCCGCACGGAGATGATCTTGCCGTTCCGCACCGTGAACACGCCGAGGCACCGGTTGTCGTAGGCGCTCCCGCTGCGGGCCGTCCCCCGCGAGGTCCACTCGGCCACGACCTGGTCGCCGTCGGCGACCACGTTGGTCAGGACGACCTCGGGTTCGCCTCCGGGCCGGAAGAGCCGGCCGGCGCCGCCGAGGAAGTCGCCGACGATCGCGTCCCGGCCCTCCCACGCCCCGCTCAGAGGAAGGGCGCCGGGGTACACCCAGGTGGCGTCGTCGGCGAAGCTCGCCTTGACCGCGTCCAGATCGCCGTCCGCGACGGCCTCGACGTAGCGGGTGACGACGGATGCCGGGTCGTGGCTCAGCCGGGCGGCGAGCCAGTCGAGCGTGTCGGGAAGCCAGGCCCAGCGGCAGTTCTCCAGGAGGTGGTTGCCCTCGGGTATCAGGACGTACTCGCCGTTCGCCGCCCGGCGGGCCAGTTCGGCGCCGTTGGCGACGCCGGGGATGACGTCCAGCCCGCCGTCCAGGACGCGCAGCGGCTGCGGAACCGGGGGAGCGGTCACCCGGTCGGCGAACTCGCGGGCGGCCGCCTCCCCGCCCATGCGCAGGACGAACGACTCCGTCACATAGGGCGGAAGTTCGTCCCAGGTGAGGGCGGTGGGCCCGCTGACGGTGACGACGGCGCTGATCCGCGGTTCGTGCCGCGCGGCGACGGACGCGAGGAAGCCGCCCATGCTGAGCCCGACCAGTCCGATGGCGGCGGGCAGGCCGTCCACGGCGTCGAGGGCCTGCCGCACGACTCGCTGGTAGTCCGGGTTCCAGGGGCCGCGCACGGCGAGGTCTCCCTGGCCGGGCCCGTCGATGGCGAGCACGGCGAGACCGCGGTGCAGGAGCGCCTCGGCGATCGGCATGAACTCGACCTTGCCGGAGTTCATGCCCGGCACCAGGACGACCAGGGGGGCGTCCGGGGACGGACGCCGCAGGATGCCGGTGAAATCAGGGCCGGTGAGGTGCTCGGCGTCCGGTGCGAGGCGGGCGAGCGAGCGGCGCAGGGCGGCGGCGGACGCGGCGGCGGCCCGCCCGTGCTCGGCGAGGTCGGGGTTCGGCAGCACCGTGGCGAAGTGGAACCACAGCGCGGCGTCGCGGAACGCCTCGCCCGCCGAGCGCGGCAGCCGGGCCTTCTCGGCGAGAGCGAGGTGCTCCCGCCCGGTTCGCGCGAACGCGTCCGTCCATTCGCGCAGGGAGGTCAGGCCGGCGGTGACCGCGTCGTACTGGTGGGGGTCGACGCCGGCGGCGATGGCACGCGACCGGTTGGCGGCGGCGAAGGGGGCGACGGGCTCGTCGAAGAAGGCGGTCATCGGTTCTGCTCCAGGGTGAGGACGGCGTTGCCGCGCACGCGGCGCTCGCGGAGATCGGTGAGGACGGCGGCGGTCTCGCTCCAGTCGGCGACGCGGCCGAGTTCGGGGTGGAGGCGCCCGGCCGCGGTCAGCCGGACGAGCGTGGCGAGATCCTCCCCGTACGGGGCGCCCGCGTAGTGGAAGTGCCTGACGGCCGCGGCCTCGGGGCCGTCGAAGAAGGCGAAGAAGTCCAGCGTGACGGGCCGGCGGCTCGCCTGGCCGAACCAGATCAGCGTGCCGCCGGGCGCCACGCGCGCCAGCGCGAGCGGCAGGTCGTCCCCGCCCGTGGACTCCAGCGCGACGTCGAACGGACCGACCGCGTCCCGCACGTCGTGGACGACCGCGGCGCCCAGCTCGGCCAGCCGCCGCCCGCGCTCGGGAGTGGCCGTGACGGCGGTGACCTCGGCTCCCGCGGCGGCGGCGAGCTCGACGAAGCAATGCCCGACTCCGCCGGACGCGCCCGTCAGCAGGACGCGCGTCCCGGCCGTGGCCCCGGACGCGCGCAGCAGGCGCAGCGCGGTGAGCCCGGCCAGCGGCAGTGCGGCGGCCGACCGCACGGACACCGATGCGGGGATCTCGGCGAGCGAGTCGGTGGGGACGGCGACGTACTCGGCCCAGCCCGCCGACGGCGGATGCCCCACGACCCGGCTGCCGGCCGGGGGCCCCGACCCGTCGGCGGCCGCCTGGACGACGAGGCCCGCGACGTCCTTGCCGGGCCGCCAGCCGGGCCGGTCGGACTCCAGCTGGAACGTCTCGCCCCGGTTCACCGAGAACGCCGCCACCTTCACCAGCGCCTCGTCCGGACGGGGCACCGGCTCGTCGGCCTCGCCGAACGCCACCGATCCCGCTTGGGGAAAGAGTGCTCTCATGCCCGCAGCGAACCGGACGAGCGGCGGGCCGGTCCAACAGCCGCCGGGCGATGTTGACAACCATCGGTTGTCGCCCACGATGGGAGGCATGGACCTCGACCTCGGCCAGGTGCGCGCGTTCGTCGCCGTCGCCGACCACCTGCACTTCGGGCGGGCCGCCGAGGAGCTGTCGATCAGCCAGCAGGCGGTGTCCAAGCGGGTGGCCAGGCTGGAGGCGGCGCTCGGAGTCCGGCTCCTCACCCGCGGGAACGTGGAGCCCACCGACGCGGGGCGCCGTTTCCTGGAGCCGGCGCGGGAGGCGCTGCGGGCCGCGGAGGCCGCGGTCGGCGCGGTCCACGCCGTCGGCCGGCCGCTGCGGCTCGACCTCTGGGGCCACCTGTACGGCCCGGCCCGGACGGTCGCCGCGGTGATCGACTCACGACCGGAGCTCGACGTCGAACTCGGCATGAGCCGCGACCTTCCCGCCGCGGCGGCGGCACTGCTGCGCGGCGACATCGACGCCGCGTTCGGGCGCGTGCACCCGCCGCTGCCGGACGGGCTGGCGCACCGCCTCGTCCGGCTCGAACCCGTGGACCTCCTCGTCGCCGCCGGGGATCCGCTCGCCGCCGCGTCCAGCGTCCGCCCGTCCGACCTCGCCGGACGCGACCTGTGGTTCCCCGCGGCCGTCGACCGGCTCGACTTCATCGGCCGGTTCTGCGGCGACTTCGGCGTCCGCGCCGCGTCTGGCGGCGCCAACCTCGGTGTGGAGCACCTGCTGGCCGGCCTCCTGGCCGAGCCGGGCCGGATCACGCTCTTCCCCGCCGACGCCCGGCTGCCCGGCGTGCCGGGCGTCCGGGCGATCCCCCTCGTCGACCCGGTCCCGCTCTACGCCTGGTCGCTGATGTGGCCGCGGCAGTCGCCGCACCCGATGATCTCCGCGCTGGTCCGGGGGTTCGCCGAGTACGGGCGGCGGCATCGCTGGCTGGAGTACGACCCGGCCCGCGACTGGCTGCCCGGCGAACCGGTCCCCGCGGACTGACCCCGGGTCAGGGCTTGCGGGCCAGGCCTCCGTACATCGACACCTGGGAGTCGTCGATCGCGCGGGCCCTGTCGTCCGGGCGCCAGCGGTGCACGGGCGCCACCCCCGGTTCGACGAGCTCCAGGCCGTCGAAGAAGCTCGTCACCTGGGCCTTCGTGCGGGCCTTCGACTTGATCCCGCGCGCGTTGTACTTCTTCACGGCGTCCCCGACCTCGTCGGGCGCGCTGTCGATGGTGATGGTGGAGAGCGCGAGCCAGCTGCCCGGCGCGAGAGGCCCCATCAGCCGCCGGACGACGTCGTGCGCGAGTTCGTCGTCGTGCACGAAGTGCAGGACGGCGATCAGGCACAGCGCCACCGGCTCGCCGAAGTCCAGCGTGGCCCGCACGTCCGGCGACGAGAGGATGGCCTCCGGCTCGGCCAGGTCCGCGTGGATGTACCGGGAGCGGCCCTGCGGGGTGCCGGTCAGCAGCGCGCGGGCGTGCGCCAGCACGATCGGGTCGTTGTCGACGTACACGACGCGGCTGGACGGGTCGACCTCCTGGACGACCTCGTGCAGGTTCGGGGAGGTCGGCAGCCCGGTGCCGACGTCGAGGAACTGCCGGACGCCGCACTCGTCCGCCAGGTGGCGGGCGACCCGGACCATGAAGTCGCGGTTGGCCCGCACCGAGGTGCGCATGTACGGGGCGACCCTGACGACCTCTTCGGCGGCGACCCGGTCGGCGGCGTAGTGGTCCTTGCCGCCGAGCAGGTAGTCGTAGACCCGGGCCGAGTGGGCGACGTCCGTCCTCAGGTCGGCGGACGTCGGTTCACGGGCGGTCTTGTCCGGCACGATGGGCCCCCGTCGCTCGGTGTGCTGGCACCCGGCGATATTAGTAAGTCTTGTTATCTGATGGGGCGCCTTTGCCGGCTTCGCCGCTACCGGCCGGATCGCGGAGACGGGCGTAGACGTCGCCCGACCGCCCGCGCGGGCGGATCCTGTCCAGCCGCCGCCGCAGCTCGGCCGCGTCGAGCCAGCGGGGACTGGCCAGCCGCATCGTCTCGATGGGGGAGTAGTTGTAGACGTAGTCGCCCAGCCGGTCCACGAGCTCCAGCGCCTCCAGCGAGGCGTCGTGCGCCGACGGCACGTACTCGAACGACAGGGCGGGCAGCGGCCGGGACAGCCCCGCCAGCACGTCCGCCTCGAAGCCCTCGACGTCGATCTTGCAGAAGGCCGGCACGCCGTGCAGGGCGATGAGCTCGTCCAGCGTGGTCACGTCGACGCCGATCGAGCGGTCCCAGCGGACGCGGGCGAAGCCGCGGGCCGTCGTCACCGCCCTGATCCAGCCGGGCGACATCGAGGACACCGTCGGCGTCGCGGTGGACAGTGCCAGGCGAGCCCGTCCGGGCGCGGCGCCGGCGGCGCCCGGGACGAGCGTGACGCCGCGGTCGCGGCCGAAGAACAGGCGCAGGACGCGCAGGCAGTCGGGCTGCGGCTCCACCGCGACGACGCGGGCTCCCAGCCCCCGCCACACGCGGACCCGGCCGCCCACGTGCGCGCCGATGTCGAACGCGAGGTCGCCGGGCCCGAGGAACTGCCCGTAGAGGCGCGACGAGCGCCGGTGCCTGCCCGGAATTCCGTGGTACATGACCAGTGAGCGAGCAATCCCGTAGGCGCGCAGCAGCATCCGCCGACCTTACCGCGCCGGGCTTCGCCACCGGCGGTGACTTCGCGGTCGCGAGCGCGGACGCGCGCCGGTCCGGCGCCCGGCGGCATCGGGGCCGCCGGGCCCGGCGGGTGTCAGGACGGCGGGAGGCCGAGGGCGCGGGCGATCAGCATGCGCTGCACCTCCGAGGTGCCCTCGCCCACCTCCAGGATCTTCGCGTCGCGGTAGAAGCGGCCGACGGCGTACTCGTTCATGAAGCCGTAGCCGCCGAAGACCTGCGTGGCGTCGCGGGCGTTGTCCATGGCGGCGTTGGAGGCGACCAGCTTGGCGATGGCGGCCTCCTTCTTGAACGGCTCGCCGGCCAGCATCTTCGCGGCCGCCGCGTAGTAGGCGAGCCGGGCCGTGTGCGCCCGGGTCTCCATGTCGGCGACCTTGAACTGGATGGCCTGGTAGCGGCCGATCTCCTTGCCGAACGCCTCCCGCTCGCGGACGTAGCGCAGGCACTCGTCCACGCAGCCCTGGGCGAGGCCGACCGACAGCGCGGCGATCGCGATGCGCCCCTCGTCCAGGATCCGCAGGAACTGGGCGTACCCCCGGCCGCGCTCGCCGACGAGGTTCTCGGCCGGGACGCGGACGTCGTCGAACGACAGCTCCCGCGTGTCGGACGCAGACCAGCCGACCTTGGAGTACTTGCGCCCGACCGTGAAGCCCGGGGTCCCGTTCGGGACGAGGATCGTGGAGATCTCGCCGTCGCCGGTGAAGGCGGTCACGGTCACGAACGCGGTGATGTCGGTGCCGGAGTTGGTGATGAACGACTTGGACCCGTTGATCACCCAGGAGTCGCCGTCGAGCCGGGCCGTGGTGCGCATGCCGCCGGGGACGTCCGACCCGCCGCCCGGCTCGGTCAGCCCGAAGGCCGCCAGGCGCTCGCCCGAGGTGAGCCGCGGCAGCCACCGCTCCTTCTGCTCGGCCGACCCGAACCGGTAGATCGGCATCGCGCCCAGCGACACCCCGGCCTCCAGGGTGATCGCGACGGACGAGTCGACGCGCGCCAGCTCCTCCAGGGCGAGGCAGAGCGTGAAGTAGTCGCCGCCCATGCCGCCGTGCTCCTCCGGGAACGGCAGCCCGAACAGGCCCATCTTCCCCATCGCGGCGACGATCTCGTAGGGGAACTCGCCGCGCTCGTAGAGGTCCCCGATCACCGGGGCGACGCTCTCGCGGGCGAACCGCTCGACCGTGCGCCGCAGCTCCTCCTGCTCCTCGCCGAGCGTGAAGTCGATCATTGGCTACTCCGATTCAGGTGACAGGGCTTGCACTACGCGGGACGGGCTGGGGCGGCCCAGCCGGCCCGCCATCCAGCGGCTCGTGGCCACGAGCCCGGCGAGGTCGACCCCCGTCTCGACGCCGAGGCCGTTCAGCATCCAGACGAGGTCCTCGGTGGGCAGGTTGCCGGTGGCGCTCTCGGCGTACGGGCAGCCGCCGAGGCCGCCGGCCGAGGAGTCCACGACGGTGACGCCCGCGCGGAGCGCGGCGAGGGTGTTGGCCAGCGCCTGCCCGTAGGTGTCGTGGAAGTGGACGGCGAGCCGGTCGGCGCCGATGCCGGCCTCGCCCAGCGCCTCGATGAGCGCGGTGACCTGGCCCGGCGTGCCGACGCCGATGGTGTCGCCGAGGCTGAGCTGGGAGCAGCCCATGTCCATCATGCGGGACGCGACGGACACGACCTGCTCGACGGGGACGTCGCCCTCCCACGGGTCGCCGCACACCATCGACACGTAGGCGCGCACCCAGAGGCCCTCGGCCCGCGCCCGCTCCACGACCGGGGCGAACATCGCGAGGGACTCGTCCACGGTGCGGTTGAGGTTGCGGCGGGCGAACGTCTCGGTGGCGCTGCCGAAGATCGCGATCTCGGTGGCGCCGTTGGCGAGCGCCCGGTCCAGGCCCCGCTCGTTCGGCACGAGGACGGGATAGCGCAGCTCGGGGGAGCGAGGCAGGATGTCGAGCAGCTGTTCGGCGTCCGCGAGCTGCGGCACCCACTTCGGATGGACGAAGCTGGTCGTCTCGATCGTGCGCAGCCCCGCGTCGGCCAGCCGGGTCACGAACTCCGCCTTGACCTCGGCGGGGACGACCGCCTTCTCGTTCTGCAGCCCGTCCCGCGGCCCGACCTCGTAGATCGCGACCCGCTCGGGAAGGCCGGAAAGGGGTACCGGCACCGTCATGCCTCCTCGATCACGGCCAGCACCGCGTCCAGGGCGACCTGCGCGCCCGCGCGGACCGGCAGCTTCGCCACGACGCCGGCGACCGGCGCGGTGACGGTGTGCTCCATCTTCATCGCCTCGACGACCACGAGCGGCTGCCCGGCCTCGACGCGGTCGCCCTCGGCCGCCTTGACCGCCAGGACCGTCCCGGGCATCGGGCTGCGCAGCACCCCGTCGCCCGCGGCCGCGGCGTCGGCGCCGCCCTCGGCGCGGACGTGCTCGCTCAGCGCCCAGGCGTGCCCGTCGCGCCCGAGCCACAGGGTGCGCCCGTCCCGGGCCCCGGCGAACGAGGTCGTCCTCCCACCGTAGGTCAGCGTGAACGGCCTGGTCAGCGACGCGGCGACCGGCGGCTCGCCGCCGACGGCGACGCGCGCCGACGCCGCCCTGCCCTGGACGCGGACCTCCACCGGGTCGCCGCCGGACGGGGTGATGATCCACGGCGCCCAGGCGTGGGCGCCGGGGCGCCAGCCGTCCGGCACGTCCCACGGGTCGTCGCCGGACTCCAGGTCGAGCATCCGCTCCAGCGCCGCGGCGGCGAGCACCTCGGGCGGCACGGACGCGCCCGCGACCAGGTCGTCCAGGGAGCGCTCGACCAGGCCGGTGTCGAGATCGCCCGACACGACCGAGGGGTGCCGCAGCAGTGCGCGCAGGAACGCGACGTTCGTCGGGACGCCGAGCAGCGTGTAGGACGCGAGCGCGCGGTCGAGCTTGTGCAGCGCCTCGGCGCGGTCGGCGCCGTGGACGATGACCTTGGCGAGCATGGGGTCGTAGGAGCCGCCGACCTCCGTCCCGACGTCCAGCCCGGAGTCGACCCGCGCGGTCTCGGGCTCGCTGAGGGCGAGCACCCGCCCGCCGGTGGGCAGGAAGCCGCGCGCCGGGTCCTCGGCGTAGACGCGGGCCTCGATGGAGTGGCCGTCGAGGCGCACGTCGTCCTGCGTGAACGGCAGCGGCTCTCCCGCCGCCACCCGGAGCTGGAGCTCGACCAGGTCGAGGCCCGTGACGAGTTCGGTCACGGGGTGCTCGACCTGGAGCCGGGTGTTCATCTCCATGAAGAAGAACTCGTCGGGGCGGTCGGCCGAGACGATGTACTCGACGGTCCCGGCGCCCACGTACCCGACGGCCTGCGCGGCGGCGACGGCGGCGGCGCCCATCCGCTCGCGCGCGGCGGCGTCCAGCAGCGGGGACGGCGCCTCCTCGACGATCTTCTGGTGCCGGCGCTGGAGGCTGCACTCGCGTTCGCCGAGGTGGACGGCGCCGCCGCGGGAGTCGGCGAAGACCTGGATCTCGATGTGCCGCGGGTTCTCGACGAACCGCTCGGCGAGCAGCGTGTCGTCGCCGAACGAGCCGCGCGCCTCGCGCCGGGCGGACGCGATCGCCTCCGGCAGGTCCGCGGCGTCCCGGACGAGCCGCATGCCCTTCCCGCCGCCGCCCGCGGACGGCTTGAGCAGCACCGGCAGCCCGACCTCCAGCGCCGCGGCCTCCAGTTCGGCGTCGGACAGGCCGGGCTCGTCCCGGCCCGGGACCACCGGGACGCCGGCGGCCGCGACGGTCCGCTTCGCGCGGATCTTGTCGCCCATCGCCTCGATCGCCCCGGCCGGCGGCCCGATGAACACCAGCCCCGCCTCGCCGCACGCCCGCGCGAACGCCGTGTTCTCGGCGAGGAACCCGTAGCCGGGGTGGACGGCGGACGCGCCGGCGGCGCGGGCGGCCTCGACGACCGCCTCGATGTCCAGGTACGACGGGACCAGCAGGGCCTCGTCGGCCTCCCGCACGTGCCGCGCCCGCGCGTCGGCCCCGGTGTGGACGGCCACGGACCGGATGCCGAGCCGCCGCAGCGTGCGGAACACGCGGACGGCGATCTCTCCGCGGTTGGCGACCAGGACGCTGTCGAACATCAACACCCTCACATCCGGAAGACGCCGTAGCCGACCGGCTCCAGCGGTGCGTTGGCCGCGACCGACAGCCCGAGCCCGAGCACGCGCCGGGTGTCGAGCGGGTCGATCACGCCGTCGTCCCACAGCCGCGCCGTCGAGTAGTACGGGTTGCCCTGCGCCTCGTACTGCTCGCGGATCGGCGCCTTGAACCCTTCCTCGTCCTCGGCGGGCCACTCCTCGCCGCGCGCCTCCATCTGGTCGCGGCGGACGGTGGCGAGGACGCTCGCCGCCTGCTCGCCGCCCATGACCGAGATGCGGGCGTTCGGCCACATCCACAGGAAGCGCGGCGAGTACGCCCGGCCGCACATCGCGTAGTTGCCGGCTCCGAACGAGCCGCCGATCACGACGGTGAACTTCGGGACGCGGGCGCACGCGACGGCGGTCACCATCTTCGCGCCGTGCTTGGCGATGCCGCTCGCCTCGTACTCGCGGCCCACCATGAACCCGGTGATGTTCTGCAGGAACACCAGCGGGACGCTGCGCCGGTCGCACAGTTCGATGAAGTGCGCGCCCTTCTGCGCCGACTCGCCGAACAGGATGCCGTTGTTGGCGACGATCCCGACCGGGTGCCCGTGGATGCGCGCGAACCCGGTGACGAGCGTCGCGCCGTACTCCTTCTTGAACTCCTGGAAGCGGCTGCCGTCGACGATGCGGGCGATGACCTCGCGCACGTCGTAGGGGGTGCGGGAGTCCGGCGGGACGATCCCGTACAGCTCGGACGGGTCGGCGGCCGGCTCCTCGGGCGGGGCGACCTCCCACGGGCGCGGCTCGCGCGGGCCCAGCGTGGCGACGATGTCGCGCACGATCCGCAGGGCGTGCGCGTCGTCCTCGGCCAGGTGGTCGGTCACGCCGGACGTGCGCGAGTGCAGCTCGCCGCCGCCCAGCTCCTCCGCCGTCACGACCTCGCCGGTGGCGGCCTTCACCAGCGGCGGCCCGCCGAGGAAGATCGTCCCCTGGCCGCGGACGATGACGGCCTCGTCGCTCATCGCCGGGACGTAGGCGCCGCCCGCCGTGCACGAGCCCAGCACCGCCGCGATCTGCGGGATGCCGCGGCCGGACATCGTGGCCTGGTTGTAGAAGATGCGGCCGAAGTGCTCGCGGTCGGGGAACACCTCGTCCTGGCGGGGGAGGAACGCGCCGCCGGAGTCGACCAGGTAGAGGCAGGGGAGGCGGTTGTGCAGCGCCACCTCCTGCGCCCGCAGGTGCTTCTTCACCGTGACCGGGTAGTACGTGCCGCCCTTGACGGTGGCGTCGTTGGCCACGATGACGCATTCGCGTCCGGAGACCCGCCCGACGCCGGTGATGATCCCCGCGCCCGGCGCCTCGTCCCCGTACATGCCGTTCGCGGCGAGCGGCGACAGCTCCAGGAAGGGCGAGCCGGGGTCCAGGAGCGTGTCGACCCGGTCGCGGGGCAGCAGCTTGCCGCGCGCCACATGGCGCTCGCGGGCGCGCTCGGGTCCGCCGCGGCCCGCCCGGTCGACGCGGTCGCGCAGCTCCGCGACGAGCGCCTCGTTGTGCGCGGCGTTCGCCTTGAACGCCTCGCCCGCGACGTCGGCGCGCGAGCCGATCTCGGGTCCGCTCATGACCCCCCTTCCCGGTTAACGTTCATTAACAATGCTGATGTTAACGGTCGTTAACAACTCTAGTCTAGACTGGCCCGCATGACGTCCCACCCCGCCGAGGCGCCGCCGGGCCCGCCCAACCCGCGCCGGGCCGAGATCCTCGGCGCCGCCGCCGAGCTGTTCGCGCGCCGCGGCTACCACGGGGCGTCGATCGGCGACCTCGGCCGGGCCGTCGGGCTCACCGGCCCCGCCCTCTACCGGCACTTCAGCGGCAAGGAGGCCGTGCTCGCCGAGATGCTGCTCGACATCAGCGAGCGGCTGCTCGCCGAGGGCCTGCGCCGCGCCGCCGACCCCGACCCCGGGCGCGCCCTCGACGCGCTGCTCGGCTGGCACATCGCGTTCGCCCTCGACAACCCCGCGCTGATCACCGTGCACGAGCGGGAACTGGACAACGTCCCCGAGCCGCAGCGCCACCGCATCCGCCGGCTCCAGCGCGCCTACGTCGAGGAGTGGGTCGCCGTCCTGCGCCGCCTTCACCCCCGGCCGCAGGACGAGCGCGCCCGCGCCGCCGTCCACGCCTGCTTCGGCCTGCTCAACTCCACCCCGCGCAGCGCCGCGCAGGGCCTCGACCGCCCGGCGATGGCCGGGCTCCTGCACGGCATGGCCCGCGCCGCCCTCGACGGCGCCCGCTAGCCGAGCACGGTCAGCACGACGCCGTGCGCCCGTCGAGCGAGCGCTCCACGGCTCTGGCGAACGTCCTGGCGTCCGTCCCCGTCCCGTCGAAGAGCTTCTGCACGCACCCGCGGAACGTGCCGGTGAACGTGCTGTAGTGCGGCGTGACGGGACGGGGCCGCGCCCGGTCCAGGGCGCTCACCACGGCCGTTCCCAGCTCGGTCAGCTGCGCCTGGTCGAGTTCGACGTCGCCGGGATCCAGACGCTCCCGGGTGAAGGCCGAGCAGTTCTGCACCCGCACGTCGGCGGCGGCGTGCCGCCCGGGGCGCAGCCCGAGGGCGCTGTAGCGTCCCGGCGCGAAGCCGCCGCACGAGAACAGCAGTTTCTGGCTCTCCGTTCCGCTCAGATACTCCACCAGCTTGAGGGCGGCGTCGGGGTGGGGGGAGTACTTGGACACGGCGAGGTTCTGGCCTCCGAGGACCGTGCGGCCGGGCAGGGCGGTCACCCCGTACCGCAGGCGCGTCCCGTCCCGCATGCCCGGCTCCGTCGCGAGCGTGGAGAACACGTACGGCCAGTTCCGCATCAGCGGCGTCCCGGACATGAACGCCTCCATGCTCCTCTGCTCGTCGTACGAGCGCGACGCCGTCAGCGGGCCGCGGGCACGCGACGCGGGCCGCGGGTCGGAGGCACGGGCCGCCATCCTCTTCAACGCCGGGAACACTCTCGTCCGCAGCGCCTTCCCGTCCGGGCGCCTCTCGCCGGTGAGCAGCCCGCCGCCCCCGTCGTTCCACACCGCTTCGAGCGCGTTCACCGTCAGCCCCTCGTAGTCGTCGAGCTGCATGGCGACGCCGGAGTCGAGCAGACGCGGCCAGTCGCGCGGGGTCTGCGCGCCGTCACGCCGGTAAAGGAGCCCGACGTCGACGTTGAACGGGACGGCGTACTGCTTCCCGTGCCATTCCCCGGTCTCCAGAGCGGCCCTGAAGAAGTCGCCGCGGTTCCCGATGCCGTCGAGCGGGCGGAGGTAGCCGCCCGCAGCGAACTCCGCCGTCCAGGTGTTGTCCATGACCAGCACGTCGTAGCCGCAGCCGCGGGACTCCTGCATCGCCTTGATCTGGCTGTGCTGGGCGTCCGTGGACTCCGAGATCTCCACGAGCGTGGCGTGCGGGCCGCCGCCGGCGTTCCACTTCTGGATCAGCTGGCGGCGCTGGCTGTTCAGGCTGACGTCGGTGCCGCCGGCGACGACCAGCTCCGAGCGGTCGCAGCGCGGTGTCAGGGCCTGATAGGAGGAGCCCGGCCAGAACGCCAGCGCCTCGGCGCAGACCAGCGCCGCCGCGGCCCCGCCCACGGCGCTCAGCCAGGCCGTCCGCCCGTGGGGCGCGAACCGTCGCCGCCGTCGCGTCATGGCCCTCCGTTCATCGCAGGTCGGAGAGGAGCTGGGCGGCCTGCTGCGGTTCCGGCGCGCCCGTCAGCGGCACGCAGCCCCTGCCGCCGGACGGGCCGAACGCGTCCACGATCTCCCTGACGGGGGAGGCGCCGCAGCCCGTCGGGCCCGTCAGGACCACGGTCACCCGCACGTCCCGGTGCCGCTCGCGGAACTTCGCGGCCGCCTCGGCGGCGGACGGGCCGCGGCCGTTCGTCCCGGGGGACTGCCCGTCGGTGACGACGATCAGGTTCGAGCCCGGCTCCACGTCGGCTTCGCCGATCATGTCGGTGAGCGCGACGTCGCCTCCGGCGGTCGTGACGGCCTGGAGATGGCTCGTGATGCGGTTCTTCTGGACGGGGCTCGTCCCCGCGAGCCGTACGTTCTCCAGGGTGTACGGGCTGTCGGGAGGCTTCTTCCTGGAGGCCACCTGGAGCCCCGCGCCGTCGCGGCTCTGCAGCTGGGCCACCAGGCTCTGCAGGAAGGAGACGCTGCGCGTCAGGCGGGTGTCGCGGCCCCGCGCCGGGCGGTCCATCGACCCCGACACGTCCAGCATGAGAGAGACGGAGGCCGGGGGACGGGCCGCGGCGACGCGCTGGAGGCGGTCGGCCACGTACCTCCCGGCGCGGTCGTCGCCCGCCGGGGCCGGCGGCTTCGGCTCCATCCGGCTCGGGATGACGTTCGGGCCGAGCAGGGTCCACAGGGCCGTCAGGTCCTGGCGGGCGGAGTCGCCCTCGTGCGCGGACGGCATGGCGCCCCTGTCGTCCCGGAGGCCCTGCCGGGTGAGCGGATGGCGGGCCAGCCACCGGCGGAACGCGGTGACCGCCGCGTCGCGCTCCCGCGTGTCCTGGCCGCGCCACGTCACCTGGATGAACGGGTGGTCGAGCGACGGCAGGTCCTCGGCGTAGTAGGGGTACAGCGTCCACTCGGCGCCGGCGCCCGGCGGGTCCGCGGCGCCGCACTGCTTCTTGAGGCGCCCCGCATCGTAGTCGCTGACGACCTGCTCGGGAACGGCGAAGGCGACGCGGTCCGGCGGGTGAGCGCGCCGGCGGGCCTTGCAGAGCAGGGTCACCGCGTCCGGCGCCACCAGGTCGGTGGGTTCGGCGAACTCCTCGTTCTGCTGGTCGCCGCCCGGAAGCGCGTCGTAGAGGACGGGCGTCACGGCCAGCGCGGCGGCCGACGTCTCCGGGACGGGACGGGCGATCCCGCGCAGTTCCACCCCCGCTTTGGCGAAGCGCCGGAGCAGGGCGGCGGTGGACGGCTCCGGCGGCTTGATGGCCAGATCCTCCACCTGGGCGTGGTCGCCGCCGAACAGGGCGAGCACCAGCGGCGACGACCCCAGCGAGCCGCGCGTGGTGAACACCGGATCGGCCCTGGCGGACGGGCCCGGGCTCGGGGACCCGGCGCCCGTCGCCCTGCGGACCTGGTCAGGGCTCTTCTCCACGTAGTCGAACTCGGCCGTGGACGACGGGATCCAGACGTCGGGCTGCGGCCCGTACAGCCGCTCGTCCTGCGGCGCCGGCGCCGCCTCGCCGCCGGGAGGCTCGCTGCGCCGCCACAGCCGCCCGAACGCCTCGGAGAGCTGCACGAACTCCGGCCCCGGCGCGACGCTGACGCTGTACTCCCGGCAGCCCCGCTCCTCGCTGTCCTCCTCGAAGCCCTTCGCCGCGTCGCGCAGGGGGGCGAGCGTCTCCGGGGCGGTGACCACGCGCAGCTCCAGCGGCTGCCCGCACGGCCGTGCGTGCTCCACCAGCGAGGCGACGCCCGCCTGGGCGAGCAGGGCCGCCGCCATGACCGCCGCGCCGGCGCACGCCCACGCCGCCGCCCCGGCGTTCCAGGGCACGATCCGGAAGAGCCGCTTCAGCGCGGCGCCCGCCCGCTCGGAGCGCAGCAGCGCCGCCGACACCGCCACGATCACCAGGGCGATGACGGCCAGCGGCAGGACGGTCCGCAGCCAGGCGACCGCGTCGACCAGCTTCAGCACCTGGTTGGCGATCAGCCCGGAGACGACGCCGACGATCAGGCCGGGAACCGCCGCGCGCACGAGCCGGTCGAGCGGCGCGTCAGAGTCACCGTTGCCCGACTCACTCATTCCGGCTCCGTGGCCGCGGAAAGCACGATGTGTCGTCCTTCGTTCTGACGCCCAATGCTAATTGCCGGAACGAGCAAGGTCATGGAAAAGACCTGTCCTGCATCGGACGATCATCACCGTCCGCGGGCGGGCCGTCCGCGGACGGCCTTGACTCTCCCGGCGCCTCCCCGATCAGATGGTCGAACAGGATTCGGTTCAGGCCCCGCACGGAGGAGGCCCGTATGGGCGTCGAGGGTGTCGGCTTCTACGAGATCGCGCGCAACGACCCGGACCGGCCCGCCGTGCTCGCGCCCGGCGTGCCGATGTCCTACGGCGAGCTGCACGCCGAGGTGAACCGGCTCTCCAACGCACTGGCCGGGATCGGGCTGCGTCCCGGCGACACGCTCGCGACCGTCCTCGGCAACCGTCCCGAATTCCTCACCGTCCTGCTCGCCGCGGTCCAGTCGGGCCTGTACCTGGTCCCGGTGAGCCGCCACCTGACCGCGCCTGAGATCGGCTATATCCTGGCCGACAGCGGCGCCAGGGCCGTCATCACCGAGAGCGCCCTGGCCGAGGCGGTGTCCGGCGCGGCCGACGAGGCGGGCGTCCCCGCCGAGGGACGGGTGAGCGTCGACGCCGGAGACGGGTACCGGTCGATGGCCGCGCTCTGCGCGACGGGCAGCGCGGAGCCGCCCGCCGACCGGCGCATGGGCTCGGTGATGCTCTACACCTCCGGGACGACGGGGCGGCCGAAGGGCGTCCGGCGGCCGCTGCTCGACATCCCGCCCGAGGTGCTGGTCGACGTCATGCGGCGGACGCTGGGGCGGCACCTCGGGCTGGAGCCCGGCGACGAGGTGCACCTCGCCGTCGGACCGCTCTACCACTCCGCGCCGTGCGTCCACGCGATGATGGCGCTGAACCTCGGCCACGCCGTCGTCGTCGCCCCTCGGTTCCACCCCGAGCACACCCTGGAACTGATCCAGCGGCACGGCGTCACCAACACGTTCATGGTGCCGACGATGTTCCACCGGATGCTGGCCCTGCCGGACGGCGTCCGCGCCCGGTACGACGTGTCGACGCTGCGGCAGGTGTACCACAGCGCCGCACCCGTCCCCGTGGAGACCAAGCAGAAGATGATGGAGTGGTGGGGGCCCGTCCTCTACGAGTACTACGGCTCCACCGAGAGCGGCCCGGTCGTCGTCGCGACCCCGCACGAGTGGCTCGCCCGTCCCGGGACCGTCGGTCGCGCGGTCGACGGCGTGCGGATCAGGATCCTCGACCCGGAGGGGGCCGAGCTGCCGCCGGGGGAGACCGGCCTCATCTACGCGGCGGGGCAGCCCGGATTCGAGTACCACGGCGACCCGGCCAAGACGGCCGCCGCCATGCGGGACGACTACTACACCCCCGGCGACCTCGGCCACCTCGACGAGGACGGCTGGCTCTACATGAGCGACCGCCGCACCGACCTCATCATCTCCGGAGGCGTCAACGTCTATCCCGCCGAGGTCGAGTCCGTCCTGCTCCAGCACCCGGCGGTCGCCGACGTCGCCGTCATCGGCGTCCCGGACGACGACTGGGGGCAGCGCGTCGTCGCCCTCGTCGAGCCCGCCGAGGACGCCGACCCGGGGGAGGGGCTCGCCGCCGAACTGCTCGCGCACTGCGAGCCCCGGCTGGCCAAACTGAAGCACCCCCGGCGCCTGGAGTTCCGCGAATCGCTGCCGCGCACGCCGTCCGGCAAACTCAGCCGCCGCCGCGTACGGGAGGCCTACCTGCGCGAACACGCGGACTGACGCCGCCGGGACGGCCGGCCGCGACTCGTCGCCGCGAACGTCGAACTCCTCCGGCCTCCCCTGCGTACAACGGCACATGGAAGACCAGAAGGTCGCCCCGTTCGACAACGTCGCCCCGACCCCCGCCGCCCCGACGCAGACCGACCTTCCCGTCATCACCGACCCCGCCGCCTACTCCGGAGGCGACGACCCCGCGGCCCCGCGCGGGGCCACCGGCGCGGCGCCGGACGCCCTTCCGGCCGGCGCGGGGGAGACGCCGGGCCCCGAAGACGACCGTGCCGGGATCGCACGCCTCGGTGACCCGGTCGCGGTCTGGCCGTGCGCCGGCTGCGGAC
>NZ_JBFARL010000114.1:0-26111 GCF_040674655.1 Actinomadura sp. NPDC049753
CGGGCCCGCATCACGCCGAGGAGCGGGCGGAGCCGCTCGCCGAGCAGCCCGGCGGCGAGCAGCAGCAGCCCGGCGGCCACGGCGACGAGGCCGCCGAAGGCGAGGCCGACGACGGACTGGGCGGCGTGGAGCCGTCCGAGGAACTCCTTCAGCCGGTTGTCCAGGGCGGTGGAGACCTCGCAGGGGAAGAGGTCGGCGCGCCCTTCGACGGCGGAGCGGAAGGCGTCGAGGTCGCGGACCATGACGCGGGTCTGCTCGGCGCTGACCGCGCCGGTGCGGACCGGGAACCGCCAGTCGTAGACGAGCTTCAGGTGCGGGTCGCGCGTGAGGCGCGAGTACGCGGTGGCGTCGATCAGCGCGGTGCCCGCGTCGGCCTCGATGGTGCTGTTGGGGAGGTACTCGACGGTCGGGTGCAGGATCCGGGCGCGCGGCCTCCAGAACCGGTCGGCGGCGTTCACCGGTGCGTACAGGCCGCTGATGCGGACGCCCGTGCCGCCGAGGTCGATCCGGTCACCGACCTTGTAGCCGAGCTGGTCGGCGTACCTCTTGGCGACCAGCACGTCGATGTCGCCGCTCGTCTGCCCCGGCTTGTTGAAGGGGGAGCGGCCGGAGACGAGGCGGACGCGCCGCCAGGCGCCCGGCTCCCAGCCGAGGTAGAGGATCCTCGGGCGGCGGAAGTCCCCCTCGACGCGGTCGCCCGGGGAGGTGACGGACGACTCCGGCTCGCCGACGACCTCGGCCAGGGAGCGGGGCAGCAGGTCCCGCCAGGCGAGGGCGTTGGCGCTCAGGGCCGCGTCGCCGGGGACGGCGGCGAAGGCGGCGGAGCCTCCCGCCTCCCCCTTCACGTGGATGTCGGCGTCGGCGCCGACGGCGCCGGCCGCGGCGCGGTCGTACCCGGCGGTCGTCCGGGACGGGACGGCGACGGCGAGCAGCGCCGACACCAGCATCAGCACGGCCAGCGCGGTGAGCGGCGCCCACTGCGCGCGGGCGAGCCGCATCCCGGCACCCCTCATCGGTCCTCCCCCACGCGCAGGCCGGCGCCGAGGTTCCGGCGCCGCAGCGTCCGGATGACCGGCGCGAGCACGAGCCCGAGCACCGCCGCCACCCCGCCGAGGACGGCCAGCACCACGGGCCATTGGACGACCAGGTCCGCGGGCGGGTACGGCTCGGCGGCCTGCACGCTCAGCACGACGTGCGGGACGACGAGCCGCGCCACGACCAGGCCGAGGACCGTCCCGCCGAGCAGGCCGAGCCCGACCAGGTAGGCCTGCTCGGTCGCGAGCATCCCGGCGACCTGGCGGGGCGGGACGCCGAGCGCCCGCAGCACCGCGAACTCCCGGTGCCGCTCGCCCGCGGTCACCGCCGCGTTCACCACGAACGCGATGACGGCGAACGCCAGCGCCGCGGCGAAGCCGAGCACGAGGGCGCCCTGGAGCGCCGCGCCCAGCGGGGCGTCGCGGAGCCGGGCGCGGGTCTCGACGCGGTCGGCCGCGACCTCGCCCCAGGCGGGATGGCGGGCCAGTTCCCGGACGGCGGGGGCGGTGCGGCCGCCGTGCACCGACGCCCACCATTCCCGCGGCGTGATGGTCTCGCCGCCCGAACCGTCCACGGCGAGCCGCGACTGGGTGAGGGTGGGCAGGTCGACCAGGACGCCCGGCCTGCCGGGCGGCACGCTCGGCAGCGCGGGCGCGATGCCGGCGACCTTGACGGGCTGGTCGCCGTCGATGGTGTTCACGGTGACGGTGCCGCCGACGCCGACCTTGGCGAGGCTCGCCATCTCCTTGGTGATGACACCCGGCACGACGGGCAGCAGGTCGGTGTTCTTGGTGTCGTGCGAGGGCGGGGTGGACGTGCCGAGCATCGCGTGGACGGCGGTACCTGTCGCGTAGCCGTAGAAGCCCTCGCGGTCGAGGGTGGGCGACGAGGGGATCGTGAGGGTCGCCAGCGCGTCCTCGCCCTCCTCGGCGGTCGTCCTGATCGGATGCTCCAGGTCCTGCGGTCCGGCGAACGCGTCCCAGCGGGCCCCCGCGGGCCGCGTGGCCTGGCCGGTGCCCTCGCCGGCGATGCTCCGCAGCTCCAGGTCGAGCCTGCCGGAGATCTTGTTGTCGTCGTAGTCGAAGTGGACGCCGCGGACCGCCAGCGGGAAGGAGGGCACGCCGTCCTTCCCCGCGAGCCGGGCGGTATCGAGGGCGATGGTGTGCTCGTCGCCGTCCGCGTCGACGCCGGGCAGGGTCACCTGCCGGGTGAGCCCGTCGGCGTCGACGATGCTCACCACGAACTTGTAGCCCTCGCCGAGCGGCGGCACGTAGTCGGGGGGCACTTCGGGCTCCGGACCGGAGCGGCTGAGGCGCAGGTCGAACAGCAGCCGCTTCGGCGTGCCGGGAACGGTCAGCGCCGGGACGGCGGGACGCGCCCGCGCCAGCTCGTCCAACCGCAGGTCGTGCCGCAGGCCGGGGCCGACGCGCAGGAGCGGGCCGAGCCTCCTCGCGTCGACGCCGAGCAGCGTCGCGGGTTCGGTGCCGAGGTCGGCGTCCATGCGCAGGACCCCGCTCGCGGCCGAGACGCCCGGCAGCGCCGCGAACCGCCCGGCCTGCCCGAGCGGCTCCGGGCCGCCCTCCCGGGCCGAGGCGGCCAGCCGCAGGTCGGCGCCGCTCTGGAAGTCGGCCTGGTCGGTCTGCGACCGCCGCCAGGTCGCCATCGTCGTGACCGACAGGACCCCGACGGCCATCGCCATCACCAGCAGCAGGACGGGCCCGGTGTAGCGGAGCTGGCGCCGCCCGACCTGCCGGGTGCCGAGGACGGCCACGAGGCCGCGCCCGCGGGTCGCGATCCGCTCGGCCACGCGGGTGACGGCGGGCACGAGGCGGAGCAGGAGGACCCCGCCGGCGAGCAGGGCCAGGGCCGGGCCGGACACGATGAACGGGTCGATGCCGCCCGTGCCGCCGCCGGAGGCGCCGCCGCCCGCGCCGTCCGCCCCGTACCGTGTGAGCTGCCAGATCGCGAGCCCGGCGACGAGCAGCAGGGCGAGGTCGGTGCCGGAGCCGCGCAGGCCGCCGCGGCCCTGCCGCCCGATGCCGGCCTGGGCCTCCACGAACGTCCGGTTCGCGCCCCGCATCGTCGGGACCGTCAGGACGACGGCGCAGGCCAGCGCCGTCAGCACCGAGACGGTCCACAGCGGCAGCAGCGGCCCGGCGTCCAGCCGCAGCCCCGAGTCCCGGACCGCGGGCGCGTGCCCCGCCAGGCGCAGCAGGGGCCCGGCCAGCAGCGGGCCGAGCACCGCGGCGGGCAGCACGATCAGCAGCCCCTCGGCGAGGCCCAGCCGGGCGAGCTGGCGCATGCCGAGGCCGCGGGTGCGCAGCAGCGCGACCTCACCGCGCCGGTGGTCGGCGAGCAGCCGCGCGACCAGCAGCCACGCGCAGCCCGCCAGCAGGACGAGCTGGATCACCGGGATGAGCATCGTGGACCGCGCGACCTGGAGCGCGGTGCGCAGCTGCACGGTCAGGTCGGGCAGGTCGGTCGCGACGCTGAACTGCGCGCCGTCGCCGGCCTTCTCGAAGGTGTCGCCGCCGGCGGCGACCCGGTCGCCGAGGGGGCCGAGCTCGCCCGGCTCGACGCCGCGCAGGTCCGGCATGACGGTGAAGCGCGCCTCGGATCCCGTGCCGGTGAACCGGGAGGCGAAGACCTGGGGCTGTACCACGAACGGCCCGTGGCTCGTGTAGGTGAGCCGTTCGACGCCGGTGGTGATGAGCTTGTCGTCCTGCCAGAAGTAGTCCTGCGGGTCGGGGACGTCGAACAGCCCGACGACGCGCACCTTCACGACCGACTTCCTGTCGACGCGGCCGTGCAGCGTGAGGACGTCGTCCACGTCGGCGCGCATGGCGCGGGCGGCGGCGCCGGGCAGGGCCGCCTCGACCTCCCCGGAGCCCGAGCCCGAGGCCGCGCCGGGCCAGCGTCCCCGGGTGAGCCGCGCGTGCTTCTCGATGCCGGTGTAGGTCTCGAACGCCGTCAGCTCGGGGTGGTCGCTCTTCTCCTGGCCGGGCAGCGTGTAGGAGTCGCTGCGGACGCTCATCGAGACCGCCAGCGGGACGTCCCGGTAGATCTGCTTGAGCGCCCGGTCGACCTGGCCCTGCACCGCGGGGAGGCCGTTCGCCGGGACGTGGGTGCCGAGCGTCGTCCCGACCGACTCGAACGTCGCGTCGGCCAGCGTGCGGCGCAGGCCCTCGCGGGTCACCGAGCCGGTGTAGCCGACGAGGGCCGCGAGGACGGTCGTGGCGAAGAGAGCGGTCGCGCAGGCGGCCAGCACCAGCGTCCGATCGCCGATGATCCGGCTGAGCAACAACCCCCGTCGTCCCACGGAGGGTCATGATCATTGCGTGTGAGGGGCGCCACAAGGGGTCGTGACGATTCCGCGACCTTTCGCAACCTTCTTGCAATAAGGAGGAATCGCCCGCGTCCCTGCTTTCCCGGGAGGCACTGCCGCGCCTCGCCCTACCCGTCCGCCACGCTCTGCCGGCCGGCCCATTCGGACGCGCCCTCGGGCGGGACGGCCTCCGCGCGGCGCAGGATCTCCGCCGGATCGAGGCCCGCCCCCGCGGCGAGCGCGTCCGGCCCTTCCGCGTCCCGGATCCGCGCGGCGGCCCGGGCGATGTCGTCCTGTTCGACGGGGGCGGGCGGCACGCCGGCGGCCCCACGGACCGCCGCCGCCTTCCCGAGGGCCTGCGCCGCGTCCCGGTGCCGTCCGGCGAGGGTCAGCGCGCAGGCCAGCCCCTCCAGGGCGCCCGCCAGGTCGCGCGGCGCCTCCAGCCTGATCGCGACGGCCAGCGCGTCCCGCTGGTACCGGACGGCGGACGCCGCGTCGCCCCGCGCCTCCGCCACGCGGCCCAGCCCGGTCTGGATCATCGGCAGGTACAGGGGCGGGAACTCCTCCGGCGACGCCGCCGCCAGCAGGGGCCGCATCCGGTCCTCGGCGTCCTCCAGCCGCCCTTCGCGTTCCGCCGCCAGCCCGAGGCCGATGTCGGCGAACATGGCCGCGGGCGCGAACCCCTGCTCCGCCGCGACCCGCCGCGCCCGCCCGAACAGCCGCCGCGCGGACGCGTGGTCGCGGCGCAGGTAGGCGATCCAGCCGCGCCACGCCATCCGCATCGCGACGTCCGGCCACAACCGCAGCTCCTCGGCGATGCGCTGCGCGTCGTGATGGAACCGCTCGGCCCGGTCGTAGTCTCCGGTCAGCTCCGCCAGCCCGCCGAGCCACTCCACCGCCTGGAGCCGTCCCCAGCGGTCGCCGACCTCGTCGAACAGCACGGCGGCCCGTTCGGCGTCGCGCTCCAGCGCGGCGGGCTCGCCGCGCGCGTGGGCGTGCATGGCGCGCTGGACGAGCGCCGCCGCCTCGCCCCACCGGTCGCCGGCCGCGCGGAACCCCGCGAGCGCCTCCTCCAGCCTCGCGGCGCCCTCGCCGGTGTCGTCCAACTCGGCCCGGGCGAACGTCAGGAACCAGCGCGCCCACGCCTTCAGGCGGTCGTCACCGGTGGCGTCCACGAGCGCGAGGGCCTCGTCGCGGCGGGCCTTCCAGTCGCCGGGGGCGCCCTTGAGCACGGCGAGCCCCGCCCGCCACACCAGCGCGCGGGCCCGGACGTCCGGCGATCCCCCGTCCCGCGCGAGGGCCGCCTCCAGCGACCGCAGCGCCTCGGTCAGCCGTCCGCGCAGGAACCAGTACCAGGCGAGCGCGTTGACCAGCCGCAACGCCTCGTCCGCCGACCCGGCGGCGTCGAGCGCGGCCCGCAGGTTCGCCGACTCGACGTCCAGCCTCGCCAGCCAGCGCGCCTGATCGGGTCCGGTGAGGCCGCCCGCGGCGCGCTCGGCCAGGGCCAGGTGGTGGGCGCTGTGCGCGGCCTCGGCGCGCCGCGTCTCCCCCGCCTCCGCCAGCCGCTCGGCCGCGTAGGCGGCGACGGACTCCAGCAGCCGGTACCGGGGGCCCTCGCCGGGACGCTCCGTCATCACGACCAGCGAGCGGTCGACCAGCCGGACCAGGACGTCGAGGACCTCCGCGTCCGGGACCTCCCCGCCCGCGCACACCGCCTCGGCCGAGTCGGCGGTGCAGCCGTCGGCGTGCACCGACAGCCGGCGCAGCACCGCGCGCTCCGGCCCGGTCAGCAGGTCCCAGCTCCAGTCGATCACCGCGGTGAGCGTGCGCTGCCGGGCCGGGGCGCCGCGGTGCCCGGACGACAGCAGCCGGAACCGGTCGTCGATCCGTTCGACGAGCCCCTCGACCCCGAGCGTCCGCACCCTGGTCGCGGCCAGTTCGAGGGCGAGCGGGATGCCGTCCAGCCGGCGGCACAGCTCCCCGACCGGCCCGGCCGTGTCCCCGTCCAGCCGGAAGCCCCGCGACGCCGCCCGCGCCCGCTCCGCGAACAGCCGGACCGCGCTCGACGCCGCCGGATCGTCGCCGCGGCCCGGCACGTCCAGCGGCGGAACGGCCCACACGACCTCGCCCGGAAGGCCGAGCGGCTCCCGGCTCGTCGCCAGCACCCGCACCCCGGGCACCCCGCGCAGCAGCCGGTCCGCCAGCTCGGCGGCCTGCTCGACCACGTGCTCGCAGTTGTCCAGGACGAGCAGCAGCCGGCGGGCGCCGAGCGCCGCCGCCAGCCGGTCGAGCGCCGCCGCGGGCTCGCCGGGCGCGTCCCGGATGTCGAGGATCGCCGTCACGACCTCCGCGAGGTCGGGCACGGTCGAACGCTCCAGGCCCGCCAGCTCCGCCATCCACACGCCGTCGCCGAACCTGTCCGCGAGCCCGGCCGCCGTCTCGATCGCCAGGCGCGTCTTGCCCACCCCGCCCGGGCCGGTCAGCGTGACCAGCCGGTCGGTGCCGATCCGGGCCCGGATCTCCCGGACGGCGCCGTCCCGCCCGATCAGCTCGGTCGGCGGGACGGGCAGGTTCGACCGCGGGCGCGGCGGCTCCGGGGCGGCGGGCCCGCCCAGGGCGGGGTCCTGCCGCAGGACGGCCCGCTGGAGCTCGGCCAGCTCGGAGCCCGGGTCCAGGCCCAGCTCGTCGGCGAGCAGCACCCGGTACCTCTCGAAGCACTCCAGCGCCTCGTTCTGCCGTCCGGCCCCGTAGAGGGCCCGCATGTACGCGGCCCTCAGCCGCTCGCGCAGCGGGTGCTCCTCGACGGCGCCGCCGAGCTCGCCCGCCAGGGCGCCGTGCTCGCCGAGCGCCAGCCGCACCTCGGCGTGCTCCTCCAGCGCGGTCAGCCGCAGTTCCTCCAGCCTCGCCACCGCCGCGCGGGTGAACTCCTCGTCGCGGAAGTCGGCGAGCGCGGGGCCGCGCCACCGCCCGAGCGCCTCCGCCAGCAGCGCCGCCCTCTCCTTCGGCTCCGCCGCGCCGCGCGCCCGCTCGACCAGCGACCGGAAGCACCGGGCGTCGACCCGCTCGGCGGCGGCGCCCAGCAGGTACCCGGCCGGGCGCGACTCCACCAGGGCCCGCGCGCCCGGCTCGGCGTCCTCCAGGACGCGGCGCAGCTGCGACACCTTCGCCGACAGCGCGCCCATCGGGTTCCCGGGCGGCGCGTCGCCCCACAGGTCGTCGATCAGCCGGTCGGCGGGGACCGGACGGCCCTCGTGCACGAGCAGGTCCGCCAGCAGCGCCCGCACCTTCAGCCCCGGCACGGGGACGAGCCCGCCGTCGTCGGTCCAGACCGCGAGCGGTCCGAGCAGCCCGAAACGCATCTTCCGACCCTAATGCGAATTCGTTCTCCGGCGCGTCCGGGCGGCCGCCGGAAAGGAAGCGTAAGGATCCGGTAAACGGTCTCGCGCACAGTGGTCACACGGCGCCGGAAGGCGAACGATCAACCCGACGGAGGAGACCATGCGCAAGATCATCAACTCGACGTACGTGTCGCTCGACGGCGTCATCGAGAACCCGCAGAACTGGACCTCGGCCTACTTCCAGGACGAGGCCGCCGCCTACGCCAGGGAACTGCTGTTCTCCTGCGACGCCATCCTGATGGGACGCAAGACCTTCGACGGCTTCTCCCAGGCGTGGCCGGCCATGGAGGAGGCGACCGGCGACTTCGGCGTCCGGATGAACAGCCTGCCCCACTACGTCGTGTCCGACTCCCTCCGCAAGCCCGGCTGGGGCGACACGACGGCGATCCCGCGGGCGGAGGCCGTCACGGAGATCGCGAAGCTGAAGGAGCAGGACGGTCAGGACATCCTGCAGTACGGCTTCGGCCCGGTGTCCCGGACGCTCGTCGAGCACGGCCTGCTGGACGAGCTGCGCCTGTGGATCCACCCGGTGCTCGTCGGCGCCCGCGAGACCGGCGAGTTGCTCAACGCCGACGAGTTCTCGGCCGCGTTCGAGCTGGCCGGCACCGAGGTCTTCAAGACCGGCGTCATCATCGCCACCTACGTCCCGAGCGCGCGGTAGAAGGCGGTCACCCTGCGGCCCGGCGCGACGGGACGCCGAACCGGGCCAGGGCCGCCCGGAGGATCGCGCGGGTGCGGTCCGGGGGCTCGGCCTGGACGCCGACACGGTTCAGGGCGTCGCGGTAGCGGGCGATGTCGGACGCCCGGTCCGGGTAGAGCGCGCAGGTGAGCTGCTCCAGGTAGACCACGTCGGGCAGCTCGGGCTCGGCGAACCGCAGCAGCGTCATCGGGCCGCCCTCCGCCGCGGGCCCGTCCGAGGCGAAGGGCGCGATCTGCACGGTGACGTTCGGCAGCTCCGCCATCTCGATCAGGTGCTCGATCTGGGCGCGCATCGTGGCGCGGCCGCCGACCGTCCGGCACAGCGCCGCCTCGTCCAGCACCGCCCACAGCCGCAGCGGGTCCGGGCGCTCGAACACGCGGCGGCGCCGCATCCGCAGCTCCACCCGCCGCTCGATCTCCTCGGGCCCCGCCTCCGAGTGGCGGGCCGCGATCAGGGCGCGGGCGTAGTCCCTGGTCTGCAGCAGCTCCGGGACATTCTGGACCTCGTACACGCGGACGAGCACCGCGCCCTGCTCCAGCCCGAGGTAGGGCTCGAACCAGGACGGGACCACGTCGCCGAACGGCTGCCACCAGCCCGGCGCGTTGGCGTGCTCGGCCAGTTCCAGCAGCGGCTCGCGCAGCGACGGGTCGGTCACGCCGTAGAGGGTCAGCAGGTCGGCGACGTCGCGCTCCTTGTAGCCGACCCGGCCGAGCTCCATCCGGCTGATCTTGGAGTGCGAGCCGCGGATCTCGTACCCGGCGGCCTCGGTGGAGATGCCGGCGGCCTCCCGGTAGCGGCGCAGCTGGGCGCCGACCAGCAGCCGCAGCACCGTCGGGCCGGCCTCCCGGTGGTCCTGGGAGACGCGGGCGCGGTCGCCCTCCGGTTCCGCCGCGCTCATGAGGCCCCGCGCCCCGCGGCGCGGCACCGCTCGCGCGGAGCCGGGCCCCCGGCCCGCGGCGTGGACGGCCCACCGGTCACCGGTGCCGGAACTCCCATGGGACGCCTCCCCGCGTGCGAAAAAACTTTCCACCGGATGAAGTTACTCGTTGGAGACTCACTTGCCCACTAGTCCGGAATGTCCTCTTTGGTGGGCATCTCCGCGTATGTACGAGAGCGTCCGGCCCGAGAGCGCCATGACCTGGCACGATACGGGGAACGAAAAAAATCCAGAAGATCTCGGTCAGGATGTCGATCCCGTCACACCGTCTTCGACGCGTTCGTGACGGACCGGGAAGGACCGGGCCGGTGAGCAGAGGAGACGACATGCGATTCCTGATGATGACGACGGACGACGGTTCCGCGCCCGCCACGCCGCCGGACGAGAAGCTGCAGACGGAGATGGGCCGGTTCATCGAGGAGATGTCCCGGAGCGGCGTCCTGCTCGCGACCGGCGGGCTGGAGCCCGGCGGCACCCGGATCAAGTCGTCCGGCGGCAAGGTCACCGTCCTCGACGGCCCGTTCGCCGAGGCCAAGGAGACGGTCGTCGGGTTCGCGCTGATCGAGGTGGGGACCCGCGAGGAGGCCATCGAGCTGTCCAAGCGCTTCTGGGCGATCGTCGGCGACGGCGAGGGCGTCATCCAGCAGGTGTTCGGGCCGGAGGACCTCCCCGGCCAGTGAGCTTCGCGCGCGGTGGACGCCCGGCCGGGCCGGGGCCGTCCGCCGCGGTTGCGCGGCGGCCGGTGCGGGTGCTCTCATCGGCAGCGTGACGGCATCGGACGAGCCCGGGGCGCGGAAGGCGCCCGCACGAGGCACGAGCGTGCACGCGACCGTCGACGCGGTGTGGCGGCTGGAGGCCGCGCGCATCATCGCCGGTCTCGCCCGCATGGTGCACGACATCGGGCTCGCCGAGGAACTCGCGCAGGACGCGCTGGTCGCCGCGCTCGAACAGTGGCCGGAGTCGGGCGTCCCGGACAACCCGGGCGCCTGGCTCATGGCCGTGGGCAAGCGCCGCGCGATCGACCGGATCCGGCGGCTGCGGCGGCTCGACGACAAGATCGAGGAGATGGGCCGCGACCTGGAGGCCCAGGCGCCGCCCGACGAGTTCGACGTTCCGGACGACGACCACATCGAGGACGACGTCCTCCGGCTGATCTTCACGGCCTGCCATCCCGTGCTGGCCGCGCAGGCGCGGGTCGCGTTGACGCTGCGCATGCTCGGCGGCCTCACCACCGAGGAGATCGCGCACGCGTTCCTCGTCCCCGAGGCGACCGTGGCGCAGCGGATCGTCCGGGCCAAGCGGACGCTCTCGGAGGCGAACGTCCCGTTCGAGGTGCCCCAGGGACCCGACCGCGCGGCCCGGCTGGCGTCCGTGCTGGAGGTCGTCTACCTCGTCTTCAACGAGGGGTACGCCGCCAGCGCGGGCGACGCCTGGGTGCGGACGGACCTGTGCCGTGAGGCGCTGCGCCTTGGCCGCGTCCTCGCGGCGCTGGCACCGGGCGAGCCCGAGGTGCACGGCCTCGCGGCGCTGATGGAGATCCAGGCGTCCCGCACCCGGGCGCGCACCGGTCCGTCCGGGGAGCCCGTCCCGCTGGCGGCGCAGGACCGCGGCAAGTGGGACCGGCTCCTCATCCACCGCGGGTTCGAGGCGCTGCTGCGCGCGAAGAGGATCGGGGAGCCGCCCGGCCCGTACGTCCTTCAGGCCGCGATCGCCGCCTGCCACGCGCAGGCGCCCTCCGCCGAGGACACCGACTGGGCGCAGATCGCCTCCCTCTACGAGATCCTCGCCCGCGTCGCGCCGTCCCCCGTGGTGGAGCTGAACCGGGCCGTGGCGGTCGGCATGGCGGACGGCCCCGAGAAGGGCCTGGAGCTCGCCGACGCGCTGGTGGACGAGCCCGCCCTGCGCGGCTACCACCTGCTGCCGAGCGTCCGCGGCGACCTGCTCGCCCGCCTCGGCCGCCGGGAGGAGGCCCGGGAGCAGTTCGAGCGCGCCGCGGAGCTCACCCGCAACGCGCCCGAACGCCGGGTCCTGCTGGACCGCGCCGCCGCGCTCAGTAGTCCCGCACCGTGAACGAGCCGACGATCTCCCCGAAGTCCTGGAAGTCGACGACCTCGGTCTCGGCGCCCGTCTCCGCGTTACGCTGCGCGTCCACCCTCGCCTTGTTGGTCAGCGCCAGTTCCTGGTTCGCGGCGACGTACCCGCGCAACTCCTTCTCGTAGTTCGCGAACGCGGCGCGGTGGTCGCCGCCCGCCGCCTTCAGCTCCCCGGCCAGCACGTACGCGCCGACGATGGCCATGCTCGTGCCCTGCCCGGACAGCGGCGACCCGCAGTAGCCCGCGTCCCCGAGCAGGACGACCCGCCCCTTGGACCAGGAGTCCATGTGGATCTGCGCCATCGAGTCGAAGTGGAAGTCGGGCGCGTCCCACATCGTCTCCAGCAGCTCGGGCAGCACCCAGCCGCCGCCGGACAGCGCGTCCGCCATGATCTTCTTCTGCTCGGCGGTGTCGCGGTGGTCGTACTCGATCGGCCGCTCGGACTCGAACCCCAGGTAGACGCGGACCTCCTCGTTGCCGCGGACGCTCATCACGCCGCCGCCCCAGCTGCTGCCCGGCACCTGGTGGAACACCTGCCAGCGGTCCAGGCCGAGGAAGTTCGGGGCCGTCCACACCGACAGGTAGGTGCCGAGGTGGGTGAGGTAGTCCTTCTCCGGCCCGAACACCAGCCGGCGCGTGTTGGAATGCGCGCCGTCCGCGCCGACGACCAGGTCGAACGTGCGGATCAGCCCGCTCTGGAAGATCACCCGCACCCCGTCGTCGTCCTGCTCCAGCCCGGCGATCGAGTCGCCGTACAGGTACTCGACGCCGTCGCCGGCCGCGTCCACCAGGATCGCGGACAGGTCGTCGCGCAGGATCTCCACGTCGGGGCTGCTCAGGTCGCCGCCGCTGATCGTGTACTCCTCGCTGCGGTACAGCTCGTTGCCGTCGCCGTCCACCATGGACATGCCGCGCATCTCGACGCGCCGCTCGCGGATCCGGTCGAGGACGCCCATCCGCTCGGCGACCTCCAGCGCGGGCCCGCGCACGTCGATCGCCTGTCCTCCGGCCCGCGGCCCGGGCGACACCTCCACGACCGTCACGCCGAACCCGTGCCGCCGCAGCCAGTACGCCAGCGCGGGACCGCCGATGCTCGCACCCGAGATGAGGACGTTCTTCATGGGGACCTCCCTAGTCCGGCGGGACGTGCGTCCCGCGCCGAGGAAGAGACTCGCCGCGGCCGCTGACCGAGCTCGCACCAGTTGCTGACCGGCGTCTGGAGCGGAGCGGAGGACGACGGTCAGCAGCCCTTGCCGGGGGGTTTGGGGGGTCGCCCCCCAAAGTGGGACTGACCGGCGTCCGGAGCGGAGCGGAGGACGACGGTCAGCAGCCCTTGCCGGGGGGCTTGGTGGCGTGATCGGATGTCATGTCCCAAACTGGCGTTGGGTGCTGATGACGCGGAGGGAAAACCGGTGATCGATCGCTCGGACGTCCAGGCCGCCGCGGGGCGTGTCGCGGGCCATGTCCGCCGCACGCCGATGGTCGAGGTCGAGCCGGGGCCGCTCGCGCCCGCCGCGCGGATGTGGCTGAAGCTCGAACTGACGCAGCACACGGGGTCGTTCAAGGCCCGCGGTGCGTTCAACCACATCCTGGCGGCGCGGGAGGAGGGGCGGCTTCCGGAGACGGGAGTCGTCGCGGCCTCCGGGGGGAACGCGGGGCTGGCCTTCGCGTACGCGGCGGCGCGGGCGGGCGTCCCGGCCGAGGTGTACGTGCCGGAGACGGCGCCCGCGGTGAAGGTCGCGCGGCTGCGGGCCCTCGGCGCCGCGGTCGTGCAGGTCGGCACCCGGTACGCCGAGGCGCAGGACGCCGCGACCAAGCGCGCCGCCGACACCGGCGCGCTGTTCTGCCACGCCTACGACCTGCCGGAGGTGTGCGCGGGCCAGGGCACGCTCGGCCTGGAGGTGCTGGAGCAGACGGGCGGCGAGGCCGACACCGTCCTGCTGGCGGTCGGCGGCGGAGGGCTGATGGCGGGCGTCGCCGCCGCGCTCGAAGGGCGGGCGCGCGTCGTCGGCGTCGAGCCCGTGACGATCCCGACCCTCGAACGCGCCCTGCACGCCGGACGTCCCGTGGACGTGGAGGTGTCGGGGATCGCCGCCGACTCCCTCGGCGCCACCCGGGCCGGCGAGATCGCGTTCGCGGTCGCCTCCCGTGCCGGGGTGCGTCCCGTCCTGGTCACCGACGAGGCGATCATCGAGGCCCGCCGGTTCGTGTGGCAGGAGTACCGCCTGGTCGTCGAGCACGGCACGGCCGCCGCCGTGGCCGCGCTCCGCGCCGGCGCCTACCGGCCGTCCGCCGGGGAGCGCGTCGTGGTCGTGCTGTGCGGCGCCAACACCGACCCGTCCGACCTGGTCTGAGCCTCCGGCGATCGGCCGCGTCTCACCCGGCGGCGCGCAGGGCCTGGAGCGGCAGCAGCCGCACCTGCGCCGCTGGACGGGCCGTGCCGGTCGCGGGGCGGCTGCCGCACAGGGCCTCCACCACGTGCGCGGCCAGCGCGTTGTCGATCGGGTGCGGGACGGGCGTGCCGCCGGCGCTGAGCTGCTGGTACTTCATCAGGTTGAAGGCCAGCGAGATCTGCCGCTCGCCCCCGGCGGAGGACAGGGACTGGGTTCCGGCGCCGAAGACCGCGCCGTCGTGGCCCCAGAACGTCCCGCACGGAAGGTCGAGGGAGTAGAGCCCGAGGCCGTAGTTCATCAGGACGTTGCCGTCCGCGTCCTTCACCGGGACGGTCCGCTGCATCTGCGCCAGGGCGTCCGGCCCGATGAGGTCGCCGGTGAGGAGCCTGCGGTAGAAGCGGTTGAGGTCGTCCATGGTGGAGACGAGCGCGCCCGCCGTCCAGGCCCAGCTCATGTCGAAGGTGCTGTAGTCGCGGGGCGGCGTCACGTGCTGGTACAGCGACTCGTACATCCGGGGGTGCGGACCCGCGATCCAGGGCGAGGACGGGAAGTAGGTGTGCTTCAGCCCGGCCTTGCGGATGACGTTCCGGGTGATGTACTCCTCCGCCTTGGTCCCGGTCACCTTCTCCAGGAGTCTCCCGGCGATGACGTAGTTGGTGTTGGAGTACGACCAGCGCTCGCCCGGCTCTCCCGTGCGCGGCGCCCGCAGCCCCCAGGCGATGAGCTGCTCGGGCCGGACGCCGCGGAACCGGTACTCGTCCAGGCTGTCGGCCGAGAGCTCCCGCAGCGAGGGGAACGCCGGGGCGACGTAGTCACCGATGCCGCTGGTGTGGTCGAGCAGCATCCGCACGGTCGTCTGCTCGCCGGGCCGTCCCGGGATGAGGCCGGGCAGGTAGCGGCCGACCGGGGCGTCGAGGTCGACGCGGCCCCGCTCGACCTGCTGGAGGATCGCGGTGGCGACGAACGACTTGGTGATGCTGCCGACCCGCTGGCGCATGCCCGGGGTCACCGGGCGCCCCGTGCGCACGTCCGCGACGCCGGCCGCGCCGTCCCACGCCGTGCGGCCGTCCCGGACCTCGGAGAACAGCCCGTACATCCCGGCGTCGTGCGTGGCGTCCAGGGTGGCCCGGAGCTTGGCGGGGTCGAACGGGACGGTGGGCGGCTGCGCCGTGGCGATCACGGACGGGCCCACGTCCGGCCCGGCCGCCGTCGCCGCGACCTGGGCCGTCGCCAACGTCAGAACGAGCGCCGCACCCGCGGCCGCCCCCCTGGCGACGCCGCGCCTCGCCAGCCGTCCCAGCCCTCTGGCCATCATCCCCGTCTTTCCGCGCCGGCCGCGCCCCCGAAGGGGGCTTTTCTAGATCATCCACTCTCTCATCCCGAGGGTGGAAGCGGCCCCAGAGCCACCAAAACGGGTCGGTGACGACACCCGGGAGTGGACGGCCGCGGCGCCGGGGCTTGACATCGACTACCCGGTTTCCTATAACTGGAGTTGCAGGTTTCCTCTTGTACGAGGAACAGGTAATCGGCGCACGCCGGGCGCCGAGGTCTTCGGAGGTGATGTGCATGTTGCTGACGTCGATCGACCCGTTCGTGCAGGAGTTCGAGCGTCAGTTCGACCGCGCGGTCCGCCAGGCCGCCGGCCAGGGCAACGGCGCCGGCATGCCGATGGACGGCATCCGCCGCGCGGACGACGTCGTCCTGCGGTTCGACCTGCCGGGGGTCGACCCCGGCTCCATCGAGGTCACCGTCGACCGCGGCGTCCTCTCGGTGACCGCGCGGCGCGAGGAGGAGTTCGGCGAGGAGGAGCGCGTCTTCGTCCGCGAGCGCACCATGGGCTCCTTCACCCGCCGGGTCTACCTGTCGGAGCACCTGGACGCCGAGGCGATCGAGGCCGCCTACGAGAACGGCGTCCTCGCCGTCCGCATCCCCGTGCTGGAGCGGGCGCGGCCCCGGAAGGTGGCCGTCCAGCAGTCCGGCGCCGGCCAGATGGCGATCAGGAGCTGACGCGCGACGCCCGGGCGGCCCCGGTCGGCGCGGCTCGTCGAAGCCCGCGCCGACCGGGGCCGCCCACATTTTCCGGCGGTTCGCCGGTACCGCGACGGCGCCGAGGAGGCCCCCCATGAACCTGCCGTTCGACGACGAGCACGCCGCGCTGTTCACGGTGGGACAGGTGGCGCAGATGCTGGACGTCCAGCAGGCGTTCCTGCGCCGCATCGACGACCACCGGGTCGTCTCCCCCCAGCGCTCGACCGGCGGCCAGCGCCGCTACAGCCGCCACGAGATCGGCCGCATCCAGGAGGTCGTCTCGATGATGGGCGAGGGCATGACGCTGCCCGCCATCCGGCGCATCTTCGAACTCCAGCACGAGGTCGCCGAGCTCACCCGGGAGCGCGACGAACTCGCCCGGCGGCTCGCCGGAGGCCGCGGCTCGACGGCCTGACGCCCCGGGCGGGCACGCGGGCCGGCACCGCGGGGCTCCCCCCGGCGCCGGCCCGGCCGGCGGGTCAGCCGAGCAGGTCCGCGAGGGTCTCGCGGCGAGAGGGGTGGCGCAGCTTGTGCATGCCCTTGGACTCGATCTGCCGGATGCGCTCGCGCGTCACCCCGTAGACCTTGCCGACCTCCTCCAGCGTCTTCGGCTCGCCGCCCGACAGCCCGAACCGCAGCGAGATCACGCCGGCCTCGCGCTCGGTGAGGGTCTCCAGGACGGCGTCGAGCCGCCCGCGCAGCATCGAGGTCGCCACGACGTCTGCGGGGTCGCCGCCCTCGGGGTCCTCGATGACGTCGGCGAGCTCGCCGTCGCCGTCCTCGCCGAGCGGGGTGTGCAGGGACAGCGGCTCGCGGGCCTGCCGCCGCAGCCACTCGACCTTCTCGGGCGTGACGTCGAGCTCGACGGCCAGTTCCCGCGAGGTCGGCTCGCGGCCGAGGTCCTGCATCATCCGCCGCCGGACCCGCGTCATCCGGTTGAGCACCTCGACGACGTGCACGGGGATGCGGATGGTGCGGCTCTGGTCGGCCAGCGCGCGGCTGATCGCCTGCTTGATCCACCAGACGGCGTAGGTGGAGAACTTCAGGCCACGGCGGTACTCGAACTTCTCCACGGCGCGGATCAGGCCGAGGTTGCCCTCCTGCACGAGGTCGTTCAACGGGAGGCCGTGGCCCATGTAGCGCTTGGCGAGCGACACGACGAGGCGCAGGTTCGCCTCGACCATGTGCTCCTTGGCGCGGACCCCGTCGGCGGCGATCCACTCCAGGTCCTGCTTGTCCTGGAGGCTCAGTTCGTCGCCCAGGGTCATGAGGCGCTCTCGGGCGAACAGGCCGGCCTCGATGCGCTTGGCCAGGTCGACCTCCTGCTCGGCGGTGAGCAGCGCGGTGCGCCCGATGCGGGACAGGTAGTCCTTCATCGGGTCGACGAGGTTCACGGTGGAGCGGGGGGTTGCGCTCGGCGCGTGGCTGGCGTTCAGGGCTGTGTCCTTTGCTCGTCCGGCGGCCGGGAGGGAACGGTCACCCGGTCTCGGTACCCGTCAGGCTCCCGAGCCAAACTTAGAATCGACCTAAGCTTGTATCGATAACGAACTTAGGTCGGATTATGAGAGGATGGCGGCATGGGACTGCGGGAGATGAAGAAGCAGCAGACGCGCCAGAGCATTTCGAACCACGCGACCCGCCTGTTCCTGCGGCACGGCTTCGACCACGTGACCATCGCCGACGTCGCGGCGGCGGCGCAGGTGGCCAAGATGACCGTCACCAACTACTTCCCCCGCAAGGAGGACCTGGCCCTCGACCTGCACGAGGTGTTCGTGGCCTCCCTGGCGCGGACGGTCGCCGAGCGCGCGCCGGGCGAGTCGGCGCTGGCCGCGTTGCGCAGGGGCTTCCTGGAGGCCGCCCGTCGGCAGGACGCCGTGATCGGCTTCTCCGGTCCCCCCTTCGCCCGGATGGTCACCGAGAGTCCGGCGCTGGTGGCGCGGCTCCGCGAGTTCCACGAGGAGCGGGAGGAGGCCCTCGCCGCCGTCCTCGCCGAGGAGACCGGCGCGGGCCCGGACGACGTCCTGCCCCGCCTCGTCGCCGCGCAGCTCGGCGGCGTCCACCGCGTCCTGTTCCAGGAGGCCCTGCGCCGCAACGTGCGGGGCGAGACCCGCGAGGAGATCGAGGCGGCCCTCACGGAGTCCGCGAAGACCGCCTTCGACCTGCTCGAACCGTCCCTGGGGAGCTACGCGACGCGTCCGGCCCCCGGGGGACGGAAGACGCCCTAGGCGCCGTCCTCGATGACCAGGAGGAGGTCGCCCGCCTGGACGGGCGTCGCCTCCGGGACGGCCAGCCGGGCGACGGTGCCCGCGACCGGGGCGGTGATGGCGGCCTCCATCTTCATGGCCTCGATGGTGGCGACCACGTCTCCCGCGGCGACCTCGTCGCCCTTGGCCACCCGCAGCGTCACCGAGCCGTCGAACGGGGCGGCGACGTGGCCGGGCTCGGCGGGGTCGGCCCGCTCGACCGGCGGCGCGTCGGACTTGACGGACTTGTCGCGGACGGAGAGCGTCCGGAGCTGGCCGTTCACCGAGCAGATGACCTGCCGGACCCCGGCCTCGTCGACGTCGCCGACGGCCTCCAGCCCGGCCAGGACCCGGACGCCGGGTTCGAGGTCGAACGCCACCTCGTGCCCCGCGCGGAGCCCGTAGAGGAACGGGCCGGTCGGCAGGACGGAGAGGTCCCCGTAGGCGGCGCGGGCTTCGCGGTAGTCCTTCGCGGGGCCCGGGAAGAGCAGGCGGTCGAGCGTGTCACGAACCTCTGGACCGGCCAGAGCCTTCTCCTCGGCGCCGTCCAGTTCGGCTCGGGCGGGCGTGTATCGGCGTCCTGCCAGGGCCTTGGTGCGGAACGGCTCGGGCCAGCCGCCGGGCGGGTCGCCCAGTTCGCCGTTGAGGAACCCGATGACGCTGTCGGGGATGTCGTAGCGGTCAGGGTTCTCGGCGAAGTCGTCCGGGTCGGCGCCCGCCGCGACGAGGTGCAGGGCCAGGTCGCCGACGACCTTGCTCGACGGGGTGACCTTCACGAGCCGCCCGAGGATGGCGTCGGCGGCCGCGTAGAGGCGCTCGATCTCCTCGAAGCGGTCGCCGAGGCCGAGGGCGACGGCCTGCTGCCGCAGGTTGGACAGCTGCCCGCCCGGGATCTCGTGCCCGTAGACGCGCCCGGTCGGCGAGGGAAGCCCCATCTCGAACGGCGCGTAGAGCCTCCGGACGGCCTCCCAGTACGGCTCCATGGCGGTGAGCGCGTCCAGGTCGAGCCCGGTGGCGTGCTCGGTGAAGTCGGTCGCGGCCACGATCGCCTGGAGCGGCGGCTGGCTCGTGGTGCCCGAGAGCGGCGCGGCGGCGCCGTCGACGGCGTCGACACCCGCCTCGATGGCGGCGATGTAGGTGCCGATCTGCCCGCCGGCCGTGTCGTGGGTGTGCAGGTGGACGGGCAGGTCGAACCGCTCGCGGAGGGCCCTGACGAGGGTGCGCGCGGCGGGCGCCCTGAGCAGGCCGGCCATGTCCTTGACGCAGAGGATGTGGACTCCCGCGTTGACGAGTTCCTCCGCCAGCCGCAGGTAGTAGTCGAGCGTGTAGAGCCGTTCGTCCGGGGAGGACAGGTCGCCGGTGTAGCAGAGCGTGCCCTCCACAAGCGCGTGGGTCTGGAGGGCCGCGTCGATGGCCGGACGCATGCGGTCCACGTCGTTCAGGGCGTCGAACACACGGAAGATGTCGACTCCCGTACTGGCCGCCTCCTTGACGAAGGCCCGAGCCACCGAGTCGGGATACGGCGTGTAGCCGACGGTGTTGCGGCCACGCAGAAGCATCTGGATGCACAGGTTGGGCGCCGCCTCGCGGATCGCGGCGAGCCTGTCCCAGGGCGACTCGCCCAGGAAGCGAAGGGCGACGTCGTACGTCGCCCCTCCCCACGCCTCGACCGAGAGAAGCTGCGGCGTCATCCGAGCGAGGTAGGGCGCGGCCGACAGCAGGTCATAGGTACGCACTCGCGTAGCGAGGAGCGACTGATGCGCGTCGCGGAACGTCGTGTCGGTGACGGCCAGGGCGTCCTGGTTCCGTAGCTGCTCGGCGAACGCGCGCGCGCCGAGCGCCAGCAACCGGTCGCGCGACCCCTCGGGGAAGGGCCCGTCGAGGTCGAGCGGCGGCAGCTTCGTCGCCGGGTCCAGGTCGGTGGGGGCTTCACCGTGCGGCTTGTTGACCGTGACGTCCGCCAGGTACCGGACGAGCCGCGTCGCGCGGTCGCCGCTGGAACGGGCCGTGAGCAGGTCGGGGTGGTCGGCGATGTAGGACGTGGTGACGCCGCCCGCGCGGAAGTCGGGCTCGTCCAGCAGCGCCTGCAGGAACGGGATGTTGGACGCGACGCCCCTGATGCGGAACTCGGCGACGGCCCGGCGCGCCCGCCGCACCGCGTCCTCGAACGTCCTGCCGCGGCACGTCAGCTTCACCAGCAGCGAGTCGAAGTGCGGCGACACGATCGCGCCCCCGTAGGCCGTTCCCGTGTCGAGCCGCACGCCGGCACCGCCCGGGGACCGGTACGCCGAGATCTTCCCCGTGTCGGGGCGGAACCCGTTCGCCGGGTCCTCGGTCGTGATGCGGCACTGCACGGCGAACCCGCTCACGCCGACCTCGTCCTGCGCGATGCCGAGGTCCGCGAGCGTCTCGCCGCCCGCGATGCGCAGCTGGCTCTGCACCAGGTCGACCCCTGTGACCTCTTCGGTGACGGTGTGCTCGACCTGGATGCGGGGGTTCATCTCGATGAAGACGTGCTCGCCGCGGTCGTTCACGAGGAACTCGACCGTCCCCGCGTTCTCGTAGCCGATCTCCTGGGCGAACCGGACCGCGTCGTCGCAGAGCCGCCGGGCGGTCTCCGGGTCCAGCCCGGGCGCGGGCGCGATCTCGACGACCTTCTGGTGGCGCCGCTGCACCGAGCAGTCGCGCTCGCGCAGGTGGACGATGTGCCCGGCCGCGTCCGCGAGGACCTGCACCTCGATGTGGCGGGGGCGGTCCACCGCCTGCTCCAGGAACACCGTGGGGTCGCCGAACGCGCTCTCGGCCTCGCGGCGCGCCGTGTCCACGGCGGCCTCCAGGTCCTCGCGGTGGTCGACGCGGCGCAGCCCGCGCCCGCCGCCGCCCGCCGCGGCCTTCACGAACAGCGGGAACCCGACCTCGTCGGCCGCCTCCAGCTCCCGTCCCGGCTCCGGCGTCGCCGAGCGCAGCACCGGCAGGCCCGCGCGCCGCGCCGCCGCGACCGCCTCGATCTTGTTGCCCGCCAGGCTCAGCACCCGCGACGGCGGGCCGACGAACTTGATCCCGTTGCGCTCGCAGGCCGCCGCCAGCTCCGGGCTCTCCGACAGGAACCCGTAGCCCGGGTAGACGGCGTCGGCGCCGACCCGCAGCGCCGTCTCCACGATCCCGTCCACGTCCAGGTAGGCGCGGACCGGGTGGCCGTGCTCCCCGATCTCGTACGCCTCGTCCGCCTTCTGCCGGTGCAGGGACAGGCGGTCCTCGTGCGCGTACACGGCGACGCTGGCGATGCCGAGTTCGTATGCCGCGCGGAAGGCGCGCACGGCGATCTCGCCACGGTTGGCGACGAGCAGCTTACTGATCACGTGTGTCTCCCAGGAGTGGCTCGGGGCGCGTCCGGCCGCGCCCGAGGCCTCCTGGGCTCCACGCTGAGCCGCTCATGGCGGGACGAACCCGCGGGCGAACCGGATCCTGGGATACCTACCCAGTCGAGCGGTTCGGACGGCCCTGCCCGCCAACGAGAACAAAGGGACAGATGATCTGCAACGTGAAAAGAGGGGAAACTTTCCCCCAAAGCGGGGCGTGCGTCCCGGCAGGGCCCGTCAGAAGGAGCGGCGGCGCCGGTCGCGCCAGATGCGGCCGGCGGCCAGGGCCAGCAGGACCATGGCTCCGATGAGGACACCGGTGAGGACCGCGGTGTGCGAGCCGTCCGGGGCGAGGAAGACCCCGACGGCGCAGACCGCGCCCAGGAGGGCGCCGTACGAGGCGATGAAGCCGTAGAAGCGCTTGCTCCAGAAGTTGCGTCCGGACGGCGTGCCGGGGACGTCGCGGAGTTCCGCCTCAGGGCCGAGGGACGCCGCCTTGGGCCGCTTGAAGTACTCGAAGCAGATCCAGGTGCCGCAGGGCTCCCAGCCGTCCGGCGCGAGCCGGTCGACGACGGCGTTGCGGCGGCCCGGCAGGACGGTCTCGCGGCGGTACTCCCAGCGCTGCGGGTCGTCCGGGTCGCGGTGGGTGACGAAACGGCCCGTGCTGTCGACCCGCTCCACCTCCCAGCCCTCGTCGCCGTACCGGTTGAGGACCTCGCGCTCGTGGAAGGCGTCGGCCCTCCACTTCCAGGTCTCGGCCTCGTCCGGCGGGACCGGACCGGTGCGGGCGCCCGCCCCTGCCCCGTCCGGGGCGACCTGGGAGACGAAGTCCTCGGGCGTGCCGAACTCCTGCACCGGGTCGGTACCGGACTCGGCCACGAAGGCGGCCAGGTCGTCGACGGTGCGGGACACCTCGTCCTCCGGGAGGCCCCGGGCGCGCAGCCGCTCCGCCAGTTCGTCGAAGTAAAGGTTCGTCATCGTCCCGCTCCATCGGTGAGCATCCTGCGCACGGATTCGTCGAACTCGAGCCACAGCCCGCTCTGCTCTGCGAGCGTCACGCGGCCCACGTCGGTGAGGTGGTAGTAGCGGCGGCCCGGGCCGCGGTCGGCGGCACGGAACTCCGCGGAGACGAGCCCCGCCTCTTCCAGGCGGTTGAGGATCGGATACAGGGTGCCGCCCTTGATCTGCCCGAGCCCCGCGTCGGCGAGCGTCTTGGCGATCTCGTAGCCGTAGCTCTCGCCCCCGGTCAGGCTGGCGAGGACCAGCAGGTCGAGGACGCCCTTGAGCCAGCTGGCCCGGCGGTCGGGGGTCACGGCGGTCAACCCCTGCGGCCCGGGCCGCGCTGGCGCCCGCGCCCGGACGCGGCGGCAAGCGGAGTCTTCATGGTTCGTCACCTTCGGCTAGTTGGTGCAGCGAGCTAAACCGTATGGCAACCTAGTTAGGAATACAACCTAGGTAGGGAAACCAGTTCCGAGGCGGCCGCCGGAGCGGTCCGCGGCTAAACGGAACGATCACTCGGAATAGCGAGAAGGATCTTGCGGTTGCAACCACCGTGTGCGAGCCCGCCGGCCGGGCAGCACCCATGTCAGCGACCTACGGAGGTGAACCGTGCCGAGCAGCATCCCCCGCACCCGTTCCACCAGCGAGCGCAAACGCGTGAGAACCACGTCGCTGCGCGCCCTCGCGGTCGCGGCGCAGTTGGAACGCAACCATGCCCCGGAGGGTCCACCGGGCAACGCGGAGGGCCGGGCGGAGACCCGCCGCCTCCGGCGGACGCCCGACCCGGCCTGACGCTCCCCGTCCCGGCCGCACCTCCGGTCAGGCATGGGAAAGCCCCCGCATCCGCGGGGGCTTTCGTCTTTCGCTAGGCGCGGGCCATGTCGAAGAACCTGTGGACGGTGGCGCGGGTGCGTTCCCTGCCGACGCTCTCCACCATCGCGGTGAGGTGTTCCGCGCCGAGGACGGCCAGGAGCGCGTGCGCGACGGCCTCGCCGTCCGGAACGGCGTCACCGCGCTGGTCGAGCAGGATCGTCAGGTGCCGGTGCCAGAAGCCGTAGGCGCCGATCCGGTACCGGGCCCCCGGCGAAGCGGTCTCGGACATGCGCACCAGCGACAGATGGTCGAGCACGTAGTCCAGGTAGGCGTCGGCGAAGGCGTGCAGACGCTCGGACGGCGCCACGACCGCGCCGTCCTCCCCGGGACCCAGGGGAGGCGGGCCGGACAGGATCGCGTCCTGGAGCTCGCGTTCGCGTTCGTTCAGCAGCGCCACGGCGAGGCCCGCCTTGTCGCCGAAGCGGCGGAACAGCGTGCCCTTGCCGACACCCGCCTCGGCGGCGACGGCGTCCATCGACACCGCCTCCACCCCGTGCCGGGCGAAGAGCGCGGCGGCGGCGTCCAGCACCTTCGCGCGGTTGCGGGCGGCGTCGGCGCGCTCCTTGGGCGGCGGGGTCCGCATCAGTTCCAGATCCACGCGCCTCGCGCCGGCCGGGCGACGGTCCATCATCGCCTCCTCCCTGGACAGTACAACCGGACTATAGTCCCATTAAGCGGCCGCGGCCACCATGGCTTGATCACCCGCTTTGCCGAGCGCATACCATCGTTGGCCATAGTCTTGCGGAACGATCGTGGGACGATGCGGAACGACGGGGAGCGAGTGGTGTGACCGACAGGACGATGCCGGACGCCCATCCACTGGAGTCGGGGGACCCGGCTGAGCTGGGTGGATACGAGATCCTGGGCCGCCTCGGCGAGGGCGGGCAGGGGGCGGTCTTCCTGGGGCGTCCGCGGAGCGGTGCCGGGGCCGCCCGCGCCGACGACCATGTCGCGATCAAGCTCCTGCACGGCAGGCTCGCGGGGGACGAGTCCGCCCGCGCCCGGTTCGTCCGCGAACTGGAGGTCGCCAAGCGCGTCGCGCGCTTCTGCACCGCTCAGGTCCTGGACGCCGACGTGGCGGGCGACCAGCCCTACATCGTCAGCGAGTACGTGCCAGGCCTGTCGCTCTTCCACGTCGTGCGGACGGAAGGCCCGCGCAGGGGCGGCGCGCTGGAGCGGCTGGCGGTGGGGACGCTCACCGCGCTGACGGCGATCCACCAGGCGGGCATCGTGCACCGCGACTTCAAACCGCGCAACGTCATGATGGGCCCGGACGGCCCGCGGGTCATCGACTTCGGCGTGGCGCGCGCGCTGGGCGCGGCCGGTGAGACGCAGAACGTCGGCACTCCCGCCTACATGGCCCCGGAGCACTTCACCGGCGACCAGGTCGGCCCGGCGGCCGACATGTTCGCCTGGGGCACGACCATGACATTCGCCGCGACGGGACGTCCCGCGTTCGGCAACGACGAGATGGCCTCGGTCATGCAGCGGATCCTGACGGGCGAGCCGGATCTGGGCGACCTGCCGAGCCCGATGCGCGAACTCGTCCTCGCGTGCCTGGCCAAGGATCCCGCGCGGCGCCCGACCGCCCGCGAGGCCCAGGAGCGGCTGCTCGGCGCGACCAGCGGAGCGTCCTCGGCCGTCCCGCCCGCCATGGCCGTCCCGGCGCCGCCTCCCGATCACGTGACGGATCCGTCCGGCGTCCGCGAGGGGACGGCCCCGCAGCCGCGTCCGTTCGCCGATGCGACGCCTCCCCCGGACGGGTACGGCCAGGGGGCGGTCGGAATGCCGCCACCGGGCCTTCCCGGGCCGTCCGACGGCCATGAGCCGGACGGCAGGGGGCGCGGGCGCCTCGCCATACCGATCGCCGCGGCCGTGGCGGTGGCGCTGGTCATCGCGGGCGGCGCCGCGTGGGCCGCGACAAGGCCGAGCGGCGGCAGGGAACGGCCTGTCTCGGCGTCCGACGAGAACCACGGCGTAGGAGGCGACTCCGGCTCCGCGAACGGCGCGGCCGGCGGCCCCCAGAGCCCGACGACGGCGAAGCCAGGGCAGCCGAAGCCCGGGAAGAGCGGGAACCCCGCGAACCCCAGCGCGTCCCCGAAACCGGGTTCGCCGCAGCGGCCCGGCGGATCGACCCCCACGAGAGGCACCGGCGGGGGCACTTCCACGCCGCCCAAGGAACCGCCCAACAAGTACACGCCGCAGTCCGCGTGCAACAGCGGCGGCAAGGGGACCGGGTACTACGTGCTGCGCTCCATGGGCGTGTCCGGCGGCGTCGCCTACCTGCTCTACAGCAACTCGACCAAGTACAACTGCGCCGTCACCATCAAGACGAAGCACGTCGGCACGAAGTCGCCCGTCTCCACCTGGATCCAGAAGAAGGGCGGAGGCGCCATCAGCGACAGCGGCTCGTTCGCCTGGTACGCGGGACCGGTGTACGTGAGCGCGCCCGGGGTGTGCGTCCGCTTCGGCGGCAACGGCAGTACCGCCCCCTACGGCAACTGCGGCTGACGAAGAGACCCGGGCCGGAATGAACAAGGCCACCCTCGCGCCTGGGGTGGCCTGTGTCTCGTGCGGACGGTCGGGTCGACGTTCGGGTGCACCGGTGCCGACCCGGCCGCTGCTGGATCAGTTATGGGAGGCGATGAGATGGTCGAAGTCGCCGTCCTTGGCTCCAAGGATGAGCGCTTCTATCTCGGGGCGGGTGTAGATGAGGGCCGGGCCCTCG
>NZ_JBFARL010000115.1:0-26022 GCF_040674655.1 Actinomadura sp. NPDC049753
TGATCTCCTCCGCCGAGCCGGGCGCCGCCGTCCGCGACGCCGCCGTGATCGAGCACATCACCCGCAACAACGGCCGCCGCATCCAGAACCTGGAGACGAGCGCCTCCGCGGCGTCCCCGCGCAGCTCGGCGGTGAAGCCGAGCTCCGCGTGCAGCAGATGCTCCCCGATCTCGGACGAGTCGTACTCGTCCCGGATGCGGTGCAGGATCTCCCGCGCCGTGTCGAGATCCCCCGAGCGGCGCGCCCCGAGGGCGAGGCCCATCAGCGCGTGCGTCTCGCTGAACCGGTAGCCCTGCTCGACGGCCATCGACCGCGCCCGTTCATGCAGGTCGCGTGCCCGGTCCCAGTCGCGCGCGAGCAGCGCCAGGCGGCCGAGACCCGACAGCCGCGCGGACACCTCCGCGCGCAGGTCCAGCTCCTCGGCGATCCGCAGCCCCTCGCGCTGGAGCCGCTCCGCCGCCGCGTAGTCGCCGTTGATCTCGGCGAGCATCGCGAGCGGCGACACCGGCTGCAACCGCCCCCAGCGGTCGCCCAGCTCGGCGAACAGGGCGGCGGAGCGCCCGCCCGCGTCCGCGATCACGTCGAGGCGGCCGCGGACGAGCGCGAGCGTCGCGCGCAGGCCGAGCGCGGCGGCGGTGCCCCACCGGTCGCCGGCCTCCTGGAACAGGCGCAGCGCGTGCTCGTTGACGCGCTCGCTCGCGTCCGGGAGACCAGCGTGGTACAGCCCGTGCGCGTAGAGCCAGAGGGCGCGGCCACGGCGCACCGGGTCCGGGATGCCGTCCCCGCCCTGGGCGCCGCGGGCCGTCCGGTCCCCGGTCAGCAGCGCGAACGCGGCCCGCAACAGGCGCAACTCGGTGGCCTCCGGCGCCGCGTCCAGTACCGCCGACAGCGTGCGGTGGGCCTCGTGCAGGCGCCCGCGCAACAGCCACCACCAGCACAGCGCCGTGCCGAGACGCACCGCCTCCGCCGCGCCTGGACGCCGCCGCGCCTCCTCCAGCGCGGCGCGCAGGTTCGCCGAGTCGGCGTCGAGACGGTCGAGCCAGGCCCGCTGCTCCGGCCCGCGAAGGTGCGGTTCGGCGCGTTCGGCGAGGCCGAGGTAGTGGCTCAGGTGCCGGTCGCGGGCGCCGTCGAGATCGCCCGCCTCGCGCAGCCGCTCCATCGCGTACGCGGCCACGGACTCCAGGAGGCGGTAGCGGGGACCGCGCGGCCCCTCCACCACCACTACCAGGGACCGGTCGACCAGCCGGGTGAGCAGGTCGAGGACGTCCCCGCCGCGGACATCGCCGCCCGCGCAGACGGCCTCCGCCGCGTCCAGGTCGCAGCCGTCCACGTGCACGGCGAGCCTGCGCAGCACGGCGCGCTCGGACGGGCCGAGCGGCTCCCAGCTCCAGTCGATCATTCCCCGCAGCGTCCGCTGCCGGGCCGGCGCGCCGCGCGGCCCGGTGGTGAGGACGCCGAACCGGTCGGTGAGGCGTCGTGCCAGCTCCCGCACGCCGAGGGCACGGACGCGGGTCGCCGCCAGCTCCAGCGCGAGGGGAATGCCGTCGAGGCGGCGGCAGATCTCCGCGACGGCCGCCCGGTCGGCGTCGAGGGAGAAGCCGGGAGCGGACGCCGCGGCGCGGTCGGCGAACAGCCGCACGGCGTCGTCCTCCTGGAGCGGCTCGACCAGGTACACCGTCTCGCCCGTCAGGCCGAGGGGCTCGCGGCCGGTGGCGAGGATCCGCAGGCCCGCCGCGCGGCGCAGCAGCAGCTCCGCCAGTTCGGCGGCCGGGTCGACCACCCGCTCGCAGTCGTCGAGGACGAGCAGCAGCCGCCGGCTGCGCAGCGCCGCCGCCAGCCGTTCCACGCTTCCGCCGCCGCTGCCGGACGTTCCGGCCGCCGGGACACCCGGCGGCACGTCGTCGCGGAGCCCGAGCACGGCCGAGATCTCCTGCGCCAGCCCTGCGGCGTCCCCGCGCTGGCCGGCGAGTTCGACGAGCCAGACGCCGTCCGGGAAGGCGTCCCCGGCGAGGCGTGCGGCGGCTTCGAGCGCGAGCCGCGTCTTGCCGACGCCGCCGGGGCCGGTCAGCGTCACCAGGCGCGCCGTGCCGAGGAGCCGCGCGACGTCGTCCAGGCAGCGGTCCCGGCCGACCAGTCCGGTGAGGGGGACGGGCAGGTTCGACCGCGCCTCCGGTTCCGGCGGGGCGAGTGACGCGTCCTGCCGCAGGATCGCCTCGTGCAGCGCGGCCAGTTCGGGGCTCGGATCGAGGCCGAGCTCGTCCGCCAGCGACTTCCGCAACTCGGCGTAGGCGGCGAGCGCCTCGCCCTGCCGTCCCGCGCGGTACAGGGCGCGCATCTGCACCGACCGCAACCGCTCCCGCAGCGGGTGGCGGGCCACCAGGCCGGCGAGCTCCCCGGCGAGCAGGAGGTGCTCGCCCGCGTCGAGACGCGCCTCGGCCTGCTCCTCCAGGACGGCCAGGCGCTGGTCGGCCAGGCGGTCCGCCGCCGCGCGCGCGAACTCCTCGTCCGCGAAGTCGGCGAACGCGGCGCCGCGCCACAGGCCCAGCGCCTCGGTCAGCAGCGCGGCGCGCTCCGCCGGAGCGTCCAGCGTGCGGGCCCGCGCCGCCAGCGCGCGGAACCGGTCGGCGTCCACCTCGTCGCCGGGCCCGTCGAGGCGGAGCCGGTACCCGTGCGCCTCGCGGACCACGCGGTCGCGGCCGAGGACGCGCCGCAGCTGGGAGACCTTGGCCTGGAGCGCGTTCGCCGGGTTGCCGGGCAGGTCGTCGCCCCACAGGTCGTGGACGAGGCGGTCGGCGGAGACGGGCCGCCCCTCATGGACCAGCAGGCAGGCGAGCAGCGCCCGGACCTTCGCCTCCGGAATCCGGACGGGCGCCCCATCGCCGTCCCGCACCATGAGCGGACCGAGCACGCCAAACCGCATGCCAGCACGCTACTCGGCGGCGCCCGCCGACCGTCAGCGGACCGTCAGCGCATCCGAAGCGCCGCCCGGCACAGTCGCAGCATGCGAACCGCGGAGAGAACGACCGCTCCGGACGAGACGTCCGCCGGGAGCCTGCCCCTGCCGGCGCTGCTGGCGCTGGCGACGGCGGTCTTCGTCACGAGCCTGACCGAGACGCTGCCCGCCGGGCTGCTGCCCGCGATGAGCGCGAGCCTGCACGCGAGCGAGTCCGCCACCGGGCAGACCGTGACGATCTATGCGATCGGGACGGCGCTGACCGCCGTCCCGCTGACCGCGGCCACCGCCGGATGGCGCCGCCGCCGGCTCCTGCTGACGACCGTCGCGGGGTTCGCCGCCGCCAACACCGTCACGGCGCTGTCGACCCACTACGCGCTGACCATGGCGGCCCGGTTCGCGGCCGGGGTCGCGGCCGGTCTCGCCTGGGCGCTGCTGGCCGGATACGCCCGCCGCCTGGTGCCCTCCCACCTGGAGGGACGTGCGATCGCCGTCGCGATGGCGGGAATCCCGGTCGCGCTCTCCCTCGGCGTCCCCGCCGGGACGTTCCTCGGCGCGGCGCTGGGCTGGCAGGCGGCGTTCCTGACCATGACCGGGCTGACCGTCGTCCTGCTCGGCTGGATCACCGTGTCCGTCCCGGACTTCCCCGGCCGCCGCGCGGGGGAGCGGACGGGCGGCGGGAGCGTCCTGCGCGTCCCGGGGGTGGCGGCCGTGCTGTTCGTGACGCTCGTGTTCGTCCTCGCCCACACGATCCTCTACACCTACATCGCCGCGATCCTCGACGGGCTCGGCATGGGCTCGTCCACCGACCTCGTCCTGCTGGCCTTCGGGGCGGCGTCCCTGGCCGGCATCTGGGTGGTCGGCGCGCACATCCACCGCCGCCTGCGCGCCCTCATGGTCGCCGGGACGCTGCTGGTCGCCGCTGCGGCCGCCGTCCTCGCGCTGTGGGCGGACGCCCCCGCCCTCGTCTACGCCGCCGTGGTGCTGTGGGGCCTCGGCTGGGGCGGCGCGCCCACCCTGCTCCAGACCGCCGCGGGAGACGCGGGCGGAGACGCCGCCGACGCGGCGCAGGCCATGCTCGTCACCCTCTGGAACGTCGCCATGGCCGGCGGCGGGATCGCCGGTGGCGTCCTGCTGCACCTGGCCGGGTCGACCTCGCTCGCCTGGAGCACCCTCGCGCTCCTCGCGCCGGTCCTCGCGGTCGTCCTCGCCGCCCGGACCCACGGATTCCCCGCTCACCGCTGAAAGGACAAGGCAATGGAGACCGCACTCACCGAACCGGCCCGCCTCGGCGGACTCGTCCTCCCGAACCGCCTGGTGATGGCTCCGATGACCCGCAACCGCGCGGACGCCGCCGGCGTCCCGACCGACCTCATGGCGACCTACTACGCGCAGCGCGCCACCGCCGGACTGATCATCGCCGAGGCCGCCACGCCGAACGCCGTCGGCCAGACGTACCCGAACATCCCCGCGATCCACGCGCCCGCGCACGTGGCCGGGTGGCGGCGCGTCACCGGCGCCGTCCACGACGCGGGCGGACGGATGTTCCTCCAGCTCCAGCACGGCGGACGGGTCGGGCACCCCGACAACAGCGGCCTGCACCCGGTGGCGCCGTCCCCCGTCCCGCTCCCGGACACGATCCACACGCCGTCCGGGCCGCGGCCCGCCGTCGTCCCCCGGGAGATGACCGCCGCCGACATCCGCTCCACCGTCGACGACTTCGCGGCCGCCGCCCGCAACGCCGTCGACGCGGGCTTCGCCGGGGTGGAGGTGCACTCCGCGAACGGCTACCTGCTGCACCAGTTCCTGTCCCGCGCCACCAACCGCCGCACCGACGCCTACGGCGGCCCGGCCGAGGCGCGCATCCGCCTCACGGCCGAGGTGACCCGCGCCGTCGCCGACGCCATCGGCCCCGACCGCGTCGGCGTGCGGATCTCCCCCGGAGTCACCGCCAACGCCATGCACGAGGACGACCAGGACGACGTCTACCCGGCCCTCGTCCGGGCTCTGGCGGAGATCTCCCCGGCCTACCTGCACGTCGTCTACGCCGACCCCGGCAGCGCCCTCTTCCGCACCGTCCGCCGCATGTGGCCGGGAACGCTGATCGCCAACCCGAAGCTGCCCGGCGTCACCACCGAGCACGTCGCGCGGGAGTCCGCCCGCCTCGTCGCCGCGGGCGCCGACCTCATCGCGCTCGGCCGCCCCTTCCTGGCGAACCCCGACCTCGTCGAGCGCCTCCGCCTCGGCGCGCCGCTGAACCCCGTCCAGGATCGGCACCTCATGTACACGGGCGCCGCGACCGGCTACACCGACTACCCGACGATGGATCTCGCCGCGCGGCGATGAGTTCCCGGGCCGTCCGCGGTCATCTCCTCCGACCGCTACGAAGGAGATGACCATGGACCTCCCCCAGGGCGACGTGCGCCTGCTCGAAACCGACGTCGCGCAGCGCCTGCTCCACTCCACGATCCCGGCCCGGCTCGCCTACACGGCCGTCGACGGGACGCCCCGCATCATGTCGTCCTGGTTCACCTGGACCGGCGAGGAGCTGGTGATGGCGACCTACGTCCACTGCCCGCCGATGGGCATCCTGCGCCCGGCCGCCCGCATCCGCGCGCTCCGCGAGCGTCCCGACGTCGCCGTCAGCATCGACACCGACGGGCAGCCGCCGGAGGTCCTCCTGCTGCGCGGCCGCGTCTCGATCACCGAGGTGGACGGCATGGTGCCCGAGCAGGCGCGGGCGGCCCGCCGGTTCCTGGGCGAGGAGGGCGGCGCGGGCTACGTGGCCGGCGCCGACCACCCCGAGACCCGCATGGCCCGGATCGCCCTCCGCCCCGCCTGGGTCGGCGTGATCGACTTCCGGACCCGCCTCCCCGGCGTCATGGCGGGCTGAGGCGCGGGTCAGGCGGGGCCCTCGGCGGCGCAGGAGTCGAGGTAGGGGGCCAGTTCCCTGGCGACGGTGCGGAGGGGGCGGACGCTCTGCTCGGCCCTGGCCAGGAGGATGGCCCCTTCCAGCGAGCTGACCATCAGGGTCGCCAGCGCGGTCGCCCTGCGGGGCGGGACGCCCATGGCGGTCAGCTCGCGGGCGATCGGCCGCCGCCAGGCGGCGAACGCGGCGGCCGCGGCGGTCCGGGTGGACGCCGCGGAGTCCGCGCAGTCGACCGTGGCGGCGGCGACGGGGCAGCCGCGGTCGAAGCCCGCCGTCTCGAACTCGTCGGTCCACTGGCGGACCATCGCCGCGAAGAGCCGGCCGGGCGTGGGGCGCGACATGGCGGCCATGAAACGGCTGATCCGGTCGCTCGCATAGCGTCCGGCCCACTCGACCGCCTCGTTGACCAGCTGCTCCTTGCCGCCGGGGAAGTAGTGCTGCAGCGAGCCGCGCGGCGCCCCGGCGTGCTCGGCGACCTCGCGCAGGCCGGTCGCGGTGACGCCGTCGCGGCGGATGAGCTGCGCCGCGCTGAAGACCATCCGCTCCCGCGGGCCCCTCTCGCCGGTCGCCACCATCGCCTCCTCCGGGAAAATTTCGCAGGCTATTGCCCTATTTACCTGGGCCATTATCATGACCACTGTCATAACTCGCAAGCTCTGGAGGCGATGGTGGACAGCGACGTCGGTTTCCTCGGCCTCGGCGTCATGGGGCGGCCCATGGCGCTCAACCTCGTCCGGGCGGGCACCGGCCTCGTCGTCTGGAACCGGACCACCGCCAAGAGCGAGCCGCTGCGCGCGGCGGGCGCGTCGGTCGCCGAAGGCCCCGCGGACGTCCTCCGCCGCACGCGCGTGGTGTTCCTCATGCTGGCCGACGGCCCCGCCATCGACTCGGCTCTGGGACGCGGCACCCCCGGCTTCGCCGCGAACGTCCGGGGACGGGTCCTCGTCCACATGGGGACCACGTCGCCGGACTACTCGCGCGGCCTCGAAGCCGACGTCCGGGCCGCCGGCGGACGGTACGTCGAGGCGCCCGTGTCCGGCTCGCGGGGCCCGGCCGAGGCGGGCGAGCTCATCGCGATGCTGGCCGGCGAGCCGTCCGCCGTCGAGACCGTCCGTCCCCTGGTCGGCCCCATGTGCGGCGAGGTGTTCGTCTGCGGACCGGTTCCGCAGGCCCTCCAGATGAAGCTCGCCGTCAACCTGTACCTGATCACCATGGTCACCGGGCTGGCGGAGGCGTTCCACTTCGCCGAGCGGCACGGCCTGGACGGACGGCGGCTGCTGGAGGTGCTCGACGCCGGCCCGATGGCCAGCACCGTGTCGCGCGCCAAGTCCCGCAAGCTGCTCGACCGCGACTTCTCCGTCCAGGCGTCCATCGTGAACGTCCTGGACAACAACCGCCTCATCGCGGAAGCCGCCCGCGCCGCACGGCTCGCCTCGCCCCTGCTTGACGTCTGCCACGCCCTCTACGGCGAGACCGTCGCGCTGGGGCACGGCGAGGCCGACATGGCCGCGGTCGTGCGCGCTCTGGAGGCCCGGACGGCCGCACCGGCGACCGCCGTCTAGGACGGTCCGAACTCGCTTGTCCGCCGTCGCCGCGCGGCATTACCGTGCCGGAGGTGGACCACTTCTCGCGCTCGTGGACGGCACTGCTCGCGGCGGTCGCCGGCCTCCCGGACGAGGACTTCGCGCGCCCGTCCGGCTGCGCCGGCTGGCTCGTGCGGGACCTCGTGTGCCACCTGGTCATCGACGCCCAGGACGTCCTGATCACCCTGGTCACCCCCGCCGACGCCGAACCGACCGTGGACGCCGCCACCTACTGGAAGCTCGTCGAGCCCCCGACGGGCGACGACCCGCTCGACGCGCTCATCCCGCGGCTGGCCGCCGCCTACGGGGAGCCACGGCTGCTCAGGTTCCACCTCGACGACGTCGGCTCGGCCGCGGGCCGGGCGGCGGGGCTCGCCGATCCCGCCGCGCGCGTCGGCACGCAGGACGAGGTCCTGACGGTCGGCGACTACCTGTCCGCGTACGTGATGGAGTGGACGCTGCACCACCTCGACCTGATCGCGCACCTGCCGGAGGGGCCCGAGCCGCCCGCCGAGACCCTCGCGGCGGCCCGCGCGCTGCTGGAGCGGATCGCCGGCCGCCCCTTCCCGGCCGCGTTCTCCGACCGGGACGCGCTGCTGGTCGGCACCGGACGCCGGGCGCCGACCGCCGCGGAGAAGGCCGAGCTGGGCGATCTCGCCGCGCGGGTCCCCTTCGTCCTCGGCTGAGCGCGGCCCCGGCCGGGCAGGGCGCGGCTCAGTCCCGGACCGGCAGGTCGTAGAAGCGGCGGACGCTGGAGCCGACGCGGTCGAGGTCCGTCCCGTAGATGTGCAGGGAGACGGCGGTGGTGTCGCCGAGGTTGCGGACGCGGTGGATGTCGCCGGGCGGCGCGAAGCCGCTGACCTCGCCCGCCGGGTTCGGGTTCGCGCCCGCCTCGATCAGGGCGGTGCCGTCGGCGGAGAGGGTGTAGAGGTCCTCGTGCTCGGCCCCGGCCAGGACGCCGAACACGCACCAGGCGACGTGGTCGTGGACGCGGGTCACCGCGCCGGGCTGCCACACGATGGCCGTCATGGAGAACGAGCCGTCCGGCTCCACGTGCAGCCGGTGGCCGCCGGAGGTGCCGGGCTCGCCGGTGAGCTGGTCGGGACGGAGCAGGTCACCGGGGGGCGGAAGGTGCGCGCGCAGCGCGCCGGCGACGCGGTCGGCGGTGTCCTGCCAGTCGGCGCCGCGGGCGATCGCCGCGCGCACGGCGGCGGTCAGGACGTCCAGGTCGGTGGGGGTTCGCGCGGTTAGGGTGGTCATGCCGTCCTCCTCGTACCGGGTCGCCTCCAGCCTCGGCGCCGGGGACGTCCGCCGTCATCCGTGGCGCCCGCAGAGCACCACGGATGCCGCCACGGAAAGGGGTCGCGGTGGAGCACGTGTCCGAGCGCGAGGCGGAGGTCCTCGCCGCCCTGGGCGCGCGGATGTCCAACGCGCAGATCGCCCGCCGCCTGCACATCTCGGTGCGGACGGTCGAGAGCCACGTGTCGTCGCTGCTGCGCAAGTACGGCGTCCCGGACCGGTGGGCGCTGGCGGAGCTGGCCGGCTCCGGGGTGCGGGACCTCGGCCGCGTCGCGGGCCTCCCGGTCTCCGGCACGACGTTCGTGGGACGGGACGCCGAGCGCGCCGCGCTTCTGGCCGCGCTGGAGGAGGCCCGGCTGGTGACTCTGCTCGGGCCGGGCGGCGTGGGCAAGACCCGGCTGGCGGCGGTGGTCGCCGGGGACGCCGCCGCGCTGTTCCCGTCGGGCGGCGCGTTCGTGGACCTCGTCCCGGTGCGCGCCGGGTTCGCGGCCAGGGCCGTCGCGACCGCGCTCGGGGTGACGGAGGGCTCGCACCAGCCGCTGGAGGAGGCGGTCGCCGCGCGCCTCGGAACCGGGCGGTCGCTGCTCGTCCTGGACAACTGCGAGCACCTGGCCGACGAGGCCGCCGCGCTCGCCGGGCGCGTCCTCGCCGCCTGCCCGGGCACCCGCGTGCTCGTGACGAGTCGCGAGCGGCTCGGCGTCCCGGGGGAGCGCTGCGTGCCGGTGGCGCCGCTGTCCCTGGGCTCGGACGCCGAGCGGCTGTTCCGGGACCGCGCGCTCGCCGCCGATCCGGGGTTCGCGGCCGAGCCCGAGGTGGTCGCGGAGCTGTGCGCCCGGCTGGACGGCATGCCGCTGGCGATCGAGCTGGCCGCGGCCCGGGCGGCGTCGCTCGGCGCGACGGGGCTGCTCGCGGCGCTGGAGGACGCGCTGCGGCTGCTCTCCGGCGGCCGGGGCGGGCCGGAGCGGCACCGGTCCCTCGGCGCGGTGCTGTCCTGGAGCCACGACCTGCTCGCGGACGAGGAGCGTGCGCTGTTCCGGCGGCTCGGGGTCTTCGCCGGGGCTTTCGACATCGACGCGGCCGCATCCGTGGGCGGGGACGGCGCGGGCGCGGACCGCGCGGGCGTCGCGGACCTGCTCGGCCGGCTCGTGGACAAGAGCCTCGTCGTCCACGTGCGCGGCCGGGTCGGCCGGTGGCGGCTGCTCGAGACGGTCCGGGCCTTCGCGCTCGCCCGGCTGGCCGACGCCGGCGAGGAGGACGGGACGCGGGCCCGCCACCTGCGGTGGGCGGCGGCAGCGGCGTCCGCCGCCGAGGGCCGCCTCGGCGACCCGGGGTGGCGGGACGACTTCGACGCCATGGCCGCGGACCTGCGGGCCGCGCTGGCCTCGTCCCCCCGCCCGGACGAGGCGACGTACCGGCTGGCGAGCGCGCTGGCGCACCTGACGTTCGCCCGCCGCAACCTGCTGGAGTCCTTCGCGCACCACCGGACCGCCGCCGCCCTCGCGCGGGACCCCGGCTCGGCCGCGCGGGAGCTGCGGGCCGGGGCCGGATGCGCGCACGTCAGCACCACGTCCAACCAGCACGTGTTCGACCTGCTGCTGGAGGCGGCCGAGCGGGCGCGCAGCGCCGGGGACGAGCGCGGCCGGGCGATCGACCTGGCGCGGGCGGTGGAGACGGCGTGCCGGTTCCCGGAGGCGTTCGAGGCCCGCGTGCCGCGCGAGCGGCTGAGCGGCCTGCTCGCCGAGGCGTCCGCGGCCGGGCGGGACGGCGACCCGGAGGTCGCCGCGCGCGTGGCCGTGGCGCGGGCGTGGCTGGCCGGGCCGGGCGAAGGCGTCCCGGACGCCGGGCTCGCGACGGCCGCCGTCGCCGCCGCGCGGGCGGCCGGTGACCCGGTGCTGACCAGCTCCGCGCTGTGCGCGGCGGGCACCGCGGCGCTGCGCGCCGGGCGGCTGCGGGAGGCGAACCGGATCACCCGGGAGCGGCTGCGCCTGCTGGCGTCCATGGACCGCGACGACCCGTACTGCGCGCCGGAGGTCTGCAACACCTACGGCCGCGCCTGCATCTACGCGATCATGGCCGGGGACCTGCGCGGCGGGATGGCCGCGGCGCGGGCCGGCATGGAGGACGACCTCCTGCGCGACACGCACATCACCGCGGGCCGCCTCGTCCAGCCGCTCGCGCTGACCGGGCGCTTCCGCGACGCGATCGGGCACGGCGAGCGGATGTGGGACCGGTGGGAGCGGGCCGGGAGGCCGGCGCCGCGCTGGATGCTGGCGTCGGTGTGCGCGACCGCCCTGGCGTGCGGGATGTCCGGGGACCGGGAACGGGCGGCGCTGTGGCGGGCCCGCGTCGCCCGCGCGGCCGACGGCCCGGCGGCGGCGGTGGCGTTCGTGGACGCCCGTCTCGCCCTGCACGACGGCTCCTTCGACGACGCCGAGCCGCTGGTCCGCGAGGCGTTCGCCGCCGGGACGCCGCTGGACCCGTACCTGGCGTACGCGCGGGCGGCGGGCGCGGAACTGGCCGTGGCCGCCGGTCTGCCGGGCGCGGCGGAGCTGCTGGCCGAGGCCGATCCGCTCGCCGAGGAGAACCGGTGGGCGGCGGCGTGCCTCGCCCGCGCCCGCGGCCGCCTCTCGGGCGACGCGGGCGGCCTCGCCCGAGCGGCCGAGAGCTGGGACGCCCTCGGCGCCGAAGCGGAACGGGACTGCACGCGAGAGCTCCTGGCGCGGCCATGACGCGGCCAAGGAAACTCCCCGTCCCGGCGATCGAGGCCAGGATCTGACCGCGTTGGTTCCTACCGTGGTCCCGCAGGCGAACGACACGACCGAAGGCGGGAACCATGAACGTTGACAACACGCGGGCCGTCACCGGGGAGCGCGCGGATCTGCTGGCGGCGCTCGCCAAGGCGCGGCACTTCCTGCGGTTCACCACGCGGGACCTCACGGACGAGCAGGCCGGGCAGCGGACCACGGCGAGCGAACTGACCCTCGGCGGGCTCGTCAAGCACGTCACCTCCACCGAGCGGGGCTGGGTGGACTTCATCCTCGAAGGCGCCGCCGCGATGGGCGACTTCACCCAGATGACCGAGGAGGACTGGAAGCGCCGCGCGGACGAGTTCAGGATGCTTCCCGGCGAGACGCTGGCCGGCGTCCTGGACGCCTACGAGGAGGTGGCCCGCCGGACCGACGAGCTGATCCCGACCCTCCCCGACCTGGACCTCCAGCGGGAACTGCCCAAGGCTCCGTGGAACACCGAGACGCACTGGTCGGTCCGCCGGGTGCTCCTGCACATCACGAACGAGACGGCCCAGCACGCGGGCCACGCCGACATCATCCGGGAGTCGCTCGACGGCGCCAAGAGCATGGGCTGAGACCCGGTCAGCGGGCGGCCGGCTCCTCTTCGCGCGGCTTCTTCTCCCGGCGCCCGCGCAGGGAGCCGGCCTTGGCCTTCTCCTCCGGATGGTGGTGGACGCGGACCAGGCTGGCGCCGGTGGTGAACAGCAGGATCACCAGGATCACGCCCAGGGAGAGCGGCGTCGGGATCTCGGGGACGGACTTCGAGACGTCCTGGTGCAGGAACTCCAGGATCAGCTTGCAGCCGATGAACGCGAGGATCACCGACAGGCCGATCGACAGGTAGACGAGGCGTTCGAGCAGGCCCTCGATCAGGAAGTAGAGGGCGCGCAGCCCGAGCAGGGCGAACGCGTTGGCGGTGAAGACGATGAACGGGTCGTCGGTGACGCCGAACACGGCCGGGATGGAGTCCAGCGCGAACAGCAGGTCCGTGCTGCCGATGGCGACGAAGACCAGCAGCAGCGGCGTCATCACGCGCTGGCCGTCCTCGCGGGCGAGCATCCGCCCGCCGTGGAAGTCCTGGCTCACCGGCAGGATCCTGCGCGCGCGGCGGACGAGGAAGGTGTCCTCCACGTCGGGTTCCTCGTCGCGGTGCCGGATGAGCTGGACCGCCGTCCAGATCAGGATCAGCCCGAAGATCAGGAACGTGAAGGAGAACAGGTTGATCGCGGCGGCGCCGACCGCGATGAGGATCACCCGCAGGACCAGCGCCGCGGCGATGCCGAACAGCAGCGTCTTCTGCTGGTACTCGGCGGGCACCGAGAACTTGGCCATGATGATCACGAAGACGAAGAGGTTGTCGACCGACAGGCTCTTCTCCACGACCCAGCCGGAGAAGTACTCGGTGCCCGCCGCCGGCCCGGCGAGCGCCCACACCGCGCCGCCGAACAGGACCGCGACGGCGATGTAGAAGACCGACCAGAACGTCGCCTCCCGGATGTGCACCACGTGCGGCCGCCGGACGGCGACGAGCAGGTCGAACACGAAGAGCGCGATGATCAGTGCGATCGTCGCGCCCCAGGCCCAGGCGGGTGTGTCGGCCATCCGGCGGCTCCAGTCTCGGGGGCGGGTCGGCAGTCCTATATCCGTTCTCGGGCCGTTCTACCGCCGCGGCCCCCTGCCCCCGCCGCGAGATCCGGCTCCGGCGCGGGCGGAAGCACTCAGGCGGGTCTGAGTATCCGCACCGATGCCGCCGGAGCCGCCGGGCGGCCATGCTCCGGTCATGGACACCTCTCCCTGGCGCCCGCCCGCTGTCGCGGCCAAGGCCGCCCTGGCCGCGCTGCTGGCGCTCGCCGTCGCCTTCCCCGAGTGGGACCGGTTCGCGGACAAGGCGATGGGCGTGCGGGTGGCCGCCTACCCCGCCGCCGTCATGATCGTCACCCTCGTCTGGGCGCTGCGCGGCCGGGGGCGGCCCTTCCCCTGGGACGTCGACCTCCTCGTCACCGCCCCCTTCGTGGTGGACGTCGCCGGGAACGCCGCCGACCTCTACGACACGGTCGGCTGGTTCGACGACGCCTGCCACTTCGGGAACTGGGCCCTGCTGAGCGCCGCCGCCGGTGTGGCGCTGCGCCGCTGGGCGGGCCTCGACGCCTGGACGCTGGCCCTGACCTGCACCGGCCTGGGTGCCGTCGCGGCCATCCTGTGGGAGTTCTTCGAGTACGGCGTCTTCATCCTCGACACCCCCGAGACCGTCACGATCTACCGCGACACCATCGGCGACCTCATGCTCGGCCTCACCGGGTCCGCCGTCGCGGGGCTCGCGCTCGGCCTCCGGAGCGCACGGCGGACCCGCCCCCGGGCGGCCGGCCGGGAGAGCACGCGCCCCGGCGTCCGCCCCGTGCCGGCGGACGTCCGCCTCGTGTCAGTACACGAGGGCCTGGACGTCGGGGAGGGTGATCTCTTCGACGAAGGTCGGGGCGCCGGCGATGCGGACGCCGGGCAGGACGTCGTCCGGGCCGATGCCGCGGCGGGCGGCGCACTGGGTGCAGAGCGTGACGCGGCCCGCGGCGAGGACGACGCCGAGAAGGTCGTCCAGGGAAGTGGCGTGGGGCAGTGAGAACTCGGCGGCCCGCCCCGGCAGCGCGAACCACGCCGACTCCCCGGTCAGCCACAGGGAGACCGGGACCCCGCTCGCCGCGGCGGCCGCCGCGACCGTGAACGCCTGGTTGCAGCGCTCGGGGGCGTCCGCGCCAGCCGTCACCTTGATGACCAGTGGTCTTGCCATGGGGGGCACTCTAGCCCGCTGTTCCGCGTAGCATCCTGCGATGTGGTCGGGTTGGTGAACGCGGGGATCCTCGTCGTCGTGCTGGGGCTGATGGCGGTCGCCGCCGTCCTCCTCGTGATCAAGTTGGGCCGGCTCAAGTAGACGGGGCGCCGGAGGGGACGGAGCGCGGGGCGCGGACGGCCGCCCGCGCCGCTACGCTCGGTGCCCATGGACGTTGAGCTGCACCCCGACCTTGAGCCGCTGAAGTTCCTCCTCGGCACCTGGGAAGGCGCCGGCGTGGGCGGCTATCCCACGATCGAGTCGTTCAACTTCGGCCAGGAGATCTCGTTCACGCACGTCGGGAAGCCCTTCCTGATCTACGCGAGCCGGACCTGGAAGATCGAGGAGGACGGCGCGCTCGGGCGTCCGCTGGGCATGGAGACGGGGTACTGGCGACCGCGTCCCGACCACCAGGTCGAGGTGACGCTGGCCCACCCGACGGGCATCGTCGAGATCTACGTGGGGAACGTGGCGTTCAACCGGGTGGAGCTGCACACGGACGTCGTCGCGCGGACGGAGTCGGCCAAGGAGGTCACCGGCGGCCACCGCCTCTACGGGCTGATCGGCGAGGACCTCGGCTGGGCGTACGACATGGCGGCGATGGGCCACCAGCTCCAGTCGCACCTGTCGGCCCAGCTGAAGAAGGTCTCCTGAACGCCGGAGGGGGCGGGCTCCGGGGGTGACCGCCCCCGGAGGCGCCCGCCCCCGGAAATGAACGATCCCCGGACCTTCCCGCCGGGTGGCGGGCGATGGACAGGACGGGTCCATCGGTCCGGGGACCGGGTAACTGCCTGGTATTCGCCGGTCACCGTCGCGACCGGCTACCTCTGCCCGTGGGCGGAGGATCCGAGGCGGAACGGCGACTAGCGGACAGCCACCTCGCGAGTCCTACAAGCAACCATTGGTTAGGACCACCTCCTTTCGCGCGTATCCCGAACGTATGCGACGCCCCCGCGGAGAGGCAAGCGGGTTTTCCGAGGGCTGAAACCGGACGTCCGGACCGGAGCCGCCGTCCGGATCCAGGGCCCGTCTCGACGTGGGCTCGGCCGCGCGCGCGAACGCGATGCCGCGTTCGCCCAGGGCCGGTCACGGAGCGAGCCGCAAGGCGAGCGAAGTGGGCCGGGACTTGGAAAGCACAGCCTAGACTCGGTGCATGGTCGAGTCGTGGCAGGAGGAGCTGCGGGCGAAGGGGTACCGGGTGACCCCGCAGCGGCAGCTGGTGCTCGAAGCGGTCACCGACCTGGAGCACGCGACCCCCGAGGAGATCTGCACCGAGGTGCAGCGCACCGCGCGCGGCGTGAACATCTCCACCGTGTACCGGACGCTCGAACTCCTGGAGGAGCTCGGGCTCGTCAAGCACGCCCACCTCGGGCACGGTCCGCCGAACTACCATCTCGCCGCCGAGGCCGAGCACATCCACCTCGTCTGCCGGGGCTGCCACACCGTGGAGGACGTCGACCCGCGCGCGGCGGCCGGCCTGGCCGAGGTCCTGGCGCGCGACTTCGGCTTCGAGACCGACGTCCACCACCTGACCGTCTACGGGCGCTGCAAGGACTGCCGCGAGGGGTAGCCGGGACGGGGGCGGCCGGGGCGGCATGGTCCGCCGGTCCGCGGCATAGTCTGGACGGCATGGAGAGCCCTCTGCTGCAGTCGCCCGGAGCCGTCGCCGCCGACGCGCCCGACCAGGAGGTCGCCGCGCACTACGGGGACCCCGCGCGGGAGCAACGCGCCCTGGAGGAGGGGACGGCGTTCGTCGACCGGAGCAACCGGGGCGTCGTCCGCGTCTCGGGGCCGGACCGGCTGAGCTGGCTGCACAGCCTGCTGAGCCAGCACCTGGACGGGCTGAAGCCGTCCGAGCCGACCGAGGCGCTGCTGCTCAGCCCGAACGGGCACATCGAGCACCACCTGTTCCTCGTCGACGACGGCGAGGCCGTGTGGGCCCACGTCGAGCCGGGGACGGCCCCGGCGCTGGTGGAGTTCCTCGACCGGATGCGGTTCATGCTGCGCGTCGAGGTCGCGGACGTGTCGGACGAGTTCATGGTGGTCACCGGGCCGGCCGGCCCCGGCGACGGCCGTCCCGCCTGGCCGGACGTCGCCGGGACGACGACGCGGATCGTCCCGCGGGGCGAGTTCCCGGCCGACCTCAGGCCGGCGGGAATGTGGGCGTACGAGGCGCTGCGCATCGCCGAGCACCGCCCCCGGTTCGGCCTCGACACCGACCACCGGACGATCCCGCACGAGGCCGGGTACGTGGAGACGGCCGTCCACCTGAACAAGGGCTGCTACCGGGGGCAGGAGACCGTCGCGCGCGTCCACAACCTCGGGCGCCCTCCGCGCCGCCTGGTGTTCCTGCACCTGGACGGGAGCGTCGACCGGCTGCCCGCGCACGGCGACCCGGTGGAGATCCCAGGCGGCCGGACGGTCGGGTTCGTCGGGTCGGCGGCCCGGCACCACGAGCTGGGGCCGGTCGCGCTGGCGCTGGTCAAGCGGAACGTCCCGGTGGACGCCGAGCTGCTCGCGGGCGGCGTCGCGGCGGCGCAGGAGGTCGTCGTGTCGCCGGAGACGGGCGCGAACGCGCAGATCGCTCTGCGCCGCCGCCCCGCGAAACACGGGTAGCAGCCCGCCCCTGGGACGAATATCGTCTGATAAGACGATTTCTGACCGCTCGGCGCCCGGGGAAGGTGGATTCCTACCGATGGTCCCGAACCTGGGGAAAGGGGAGCCGCCCGCGGCGCGGAGGGGAGGGACCCGGCGCCGCCCGCGCCGGGAGTCCGCTCTGACGTGGTGGACCCTGTTCGCGGCGATCGCCGGGATTGCGTGGTGGCAGCGGTCGTGGCGCCTCGCGCTGCTCGGCCTGCTGGCCTGGTGCCTGTACGAGTTCGTCCTCGTCCCCACCCTGTGCCGGGTGCTGACGCCGAAGGGCGCGGCCTGCACCGAGCGCACCCGGGGGCGGCTCTTCGCCTGCGGCCCGGCCCACCAGCGGCTCCGCAACGACGCGCTGTGGCGGCTCGCCGGGCTCCGCAACCCGTTCGAGCACGGCCCCGTCGGGGACGAGAGCGACACCGGGACCGTGGTGGTGTCCTCGGACGTGCGCGGCCGCCTCGTCCCGCAGGACCGCGCCCTCATCCTCCTCGCCGCCGGCGGGACCGTCGCGGCGCTGGTCGGCATGGTCTACGGGTTCCGCTGACCCGCGCGTGCGGCCGGCGGCGCGGTCAGACGTCCAGGATCAGCGTGATCGGCCCGTCGTTGACGAGCGCGACCTTCATGTCCGCGCCGAACTCCCCGGTCTCGGCCTTCGCGCCCAGCGCGCGCAGTTCCCGGACGACCGCGTCCACCAGGGGCTCGGCGACGGGACCGGGCGCGGCGGCCGTCCAGGACGGGCGGCGGCCCTTCCGCGCGTCCCCGTAGAGAGTGAATTGGCTCACGACGAGCAGCGGCGCGTTCACGTCGGAACACGACTTCTCGCCCTCCAGGATCCGAAGCCCCCACAGCTTGGACGCCAGTCTGCGGGCCTTTTCCGGGCCGTCGTCGTGCGTCACGCCGACGAGGACCAGCAGTCCCGGCCCCTCGATCGCGCCGACGACGCGCCCGTCCACGGACACGCTGGCCTGGCTCACCCTCTGGACTACAGCACGCATGACCATGCATTCTGCCGCCATGGGAGCAATGACGCTCATCACGGTGGCGCCCACGGGCGCGGAGTCCGCCAAGGCGGATGTCCCGGCCCTGCCCGTCACCCTGGATGAACTGGTCCGGACGGCCAAGGAGTGCGAGGCGGCCGGTGCGGCCGTGATCCACGTGCACATCCGCGACGACGACGCGCGGCCCACGCTCGACCCGTCCCGGCTGCGGGACACGGTGACGGCGCTGCGGGAGAGCACGGGCCTGATCGTCCAGTTGTCCACGGGCGGCGCGGTCACCGATCCGTACGAGGACCGGCTGCGCGTCCTGGACGCCGGACCCGACATGTGCTCGCTCACCTGCGGGACGGTCAACTTCGGCGACGACGTGTTCATGAACCCCTGGTCGTTCATGGTGGAGCTGTACAAGCGCACCCAGGAGCTCGAGGTCGTCCCCGAGTTCGAGCTGTTCGACCTCGGGCACATCACGTCGCTGCACCGCCTTCTGGACAAGCACGGGCTCCCTTACGGCGGGCACGTCCACTGCGACCTGGTGATGGGCGTCCCGGGCGGCATGCCGGGAGACGCCCGCACCCTGGTGGCAGCCGTCGAAGCCCTCCCGGAGGGCGCCACGTGGTCGGCCACCGGCATCGGCCGGACGTCCCTCCCGGTCATGTTCGCGGCCCTGTCGGCGGGCGGCCACCTGCGGGTCGGCATGGAGGACACGGTCACCTTCGCCAAGGGCCGCCCGGTCACGGCGAACGCCGAGCTGGTGGAGCGCGCGGCCCAGGCGGCCCGCCTGGCCCAGCGTCCCCCCATGCCGCCCGCCGAAGCCCGCGCTCTCCTCGCCACCAAGCCCCGCTGAACCGCGGAACCCCGGGGGCGGGTCAAGCCGGGATGGGGTAACCCGGCCGTTTTCGTGGTGCCGGGTGCCGCTTTCATGGGGTCTGCCGGGTACGTGACCTTCGAGGTCGCCGTTCCGGGGTGGGAGAGCGCCGGTGTCGTGGTGATGGAGGAGTGCGGTGGACGTCAATCCTGTGCTGGTCGAGGTGGAGCGCTCCGGGTTCGTGGAGTCCCGGCATCGGGGGGCGGCGATCGGGCTGTCCGCCGACGGGGGCGTCGCGTTCCGGGCGGGGGAGACCGGAGCGCCGATCTTTCCCCGGTCGGCGAACAAGCCGATGCAGGCGGTCGCGATGCTGCGCTCCGGCCTCGAACTCGGCGGCGAGCTGCTCGCGCTCGCGGCCGGCAGCCACTCGGGTGAGGACTTCCACGTCGAGGGTGTGGAGAAGGTCCTCGCGGGCGCCGGGCTGGGAGCCGGCGACCTGCGCTGCCCCGAGAGCTGGCCGCTCGACCCCGCGACGCAGCAGGAGGTCGCCCGGACGGGCGGGGGCCTCTCCCGGCTGCGCATGAACTGCTCCGGCAAGCACGCAGCGATGCTCGCCACGTGCGTCACGGCGGGCTGGCCCGCCGACTCCTACCTCGACCCCGGCCACCCGTTGCAGCAGGCCGTCCGGGAGGTCGTCGAAGAGCTGGCCGGCGAGCCCGCCACGGCGGTCGGCGTGGACGGGTGCGGGGCGCCGCTGTTCGCCGTGTCCATCGCGGGCGTCGCGCGGGCGTTCCGGGCGCTCGTCCTCGCCGAGCCCGGCACGCACGAGCGGCGCGTCGCCGACGCCATGCGGACGCACCCGCAGTGGACCTCCGGGACCCGGCGCGAGGAGCGGCAGCTGATGGACGCCGTCCCCGGGCTGCTCGTCAAGTGCGGCGCGGAAGGCGTGGACGCCTTCGCGTTCGCCGACGGGCGCGCCGGCGTCGTCAAGATCGACGACGGGGCGATGCGGGCGCGGACGCCCGTGACCGTCGCGCTGCTGCGCGCCCTCGGCGTCCACGACGGCGCGGACCGGGTCGCCCTGGACGAGCTGGCGACCGTCGAGGTGCGCGGCGGGGACCGCGTCGTCGGCGCCATCCGCCCCGCCCCGGGCGTCTTCGACCGCGCGGTCTAAGGCGCCTCCGGCAGTAGGCGGGCGACCATCTTCTCGATCAGGGCGCCTGTGTCGTAGGACGCGGTGATGGCGGGGGCGGTGAAGTCGTCCAGGAGCAGCCCGGCCATCGCGAAGTACAGCAGGCCCACGCCCGCCGCGTCGCCGGGCAGGCCCGCGTCCAGGTGGTAGCGGACGATCTCCTCGTGCTCGGCGGTGAGGAAGCCGCCGAGCTCGGCGTGCAGCTCCGGGCGCCGCGTCGCCTCCAGCCGCAGCTCCAGCATGGCCAGGTAGCCGGGCCGGTCGGCCCGCATGCGGTCGAGGAGCTGGCGCATCAGCTCGGTGACCAGGGCGTGCGTGGGCGCCTGCCGCATCGTCTCGGCCAGCGCGCCGGGGTCGGGGGTGAGCCGCTCGCGGGTGCGGTGCATGACCTGGGTCAGCAGGTCGGCGCGGTTGGCGAAGTAGTTCGTGGCGGTGCCGGTGGGGACGCCCGCCTCGGCGTCGATCGCGCGCAGCGTCAGGCCGCGCGACCCCTCGCGGGCCAGGACCTCGATCGCCGCGTCCAGCAGGGCGGCCCGACGGGCGGGGTTGCGTCGCACTGTGACCTCCATCACACCGGCTTGCAATCACTGCAAGTGCAGTACTAAGTTCAAACCACTTCATCCAGAGTACATCAATCCCAGTGCTGAGGAGATCGCATGCGCGTCCGGTCCACCACTCTCCCCATCCTCCGCCTGCCCTCGGCCGGCATCGCCCAGCCCGCCCGCACCGCTCAGCCGGGCCGCATCGCCCAGCCCGGTCGCGCGGGGCGTCCCACGCGGGACCGGCGTGTGTCGAAGCCCCGCTCCGTTCCGCGGCCGCGGCCGTCGCGCAAGCCCGGCTCCGTCCGCTGACCCGCCCTCCAGCCCGGCACCCGTACCCGACGCCTGAAAGCGAGCACCGCATGCGCAAGCTGGTCTACTACGTCGCCGCCACCCTGGACGGCTACATCGCCGGGCCTGAGGGGCAGTTCGACTTCTTCCCCTTCGAGGGCGAGCCCGCCGAGATGATCAAGGCGGAGTACCCGGAGACCCTGCCCGCCCACATCCGCGAACCGCTCGGCATAGCCGCCGCCCCGAACCGGCACTTCGACACGGTCGTCATGGGGCGCGGCACCTACGAGCCGGGCCTGGCGGTCGGGATCACCAGTCCGTACCCGCACCTGGAGCAGTACGTCGTCTCGACGACGCTCGACATCGAGGACCCCGCGGTGACCGCCGTCCCCGACGATCCGGCCGGCCTGGTCCGGAAGCTGAAGGAACGGGAGGGCCTCGACATCTGGCTCGCGGGCGGGGGGAAGCTCGCCGCCGCGCTGGTGGACGAGATCGACGCGCTGGTCATCAAGCGCCACCCGCTGGTGATCGGGACCGGGGTTCCCCTGTTCGACGGGCCCTTCTCCCTCGCGGCGTTCACCCCGGCCGCCACGCACGCCTTCGACTCCGGGCCCGTCGTCACCGTCTACACGCGCGCGATCGCATGAAACGGTCGACGCCCTGTTCCGATCACGCCGACGTCGCCGGGCATGCCGACGCCGACGCCGCCTCCCTCTGTCCGGCAGCTGATCGGCATGGGCATGCCCGCCCGCGCCGGTTCAGGGGGAGACGACGGCGGTGAGGTCGGCGAGCACTTCGGAGGCGGTCACCGCGTCCAGCTCGGCGAAGGTGTGAGGTGCGCCCTCGGACGCGCCGCGGGAGAAGTACTCGGGGGCGGGGTCGGCGCCGACCCAGACCGCCTCGATGGTCTGATCGCCGGACTCGCTGACGGCGCCCGCGTACAGTCCCGTGGCCAGTGTGACGACGACGTAGCGGTCGGCGCCGGCCGGGCGGACGAGGCACGAGATCCCGCCGTCGGAGTCCACGGGGCCGCGATACCAGCCGCGCCGCTCCAGCCGCAGCACGTTGCCGAACGGCACCGTCACCCCCTCGAACCGGGTCAGCCGGGCCGCCGCCCTCTCCTCACCGGTGAGCGCGTGCACCTCCCGTCCGAGCTGCGGGAACGGCTGCATGATCTCGTAGTCGGCGAACACCCGGGACCAGGCCGGCAGCGTCTCCGCGAGGTGCACCGGGTGCGCGACGGCGATGACGGCGTCGTCGGGCACCGTGACGGCGTCATCGTCGACGTCGGAGAGAGTGCGGTCTTCCGCGAGCCGGAACGCCGTCACGGTGTCGCCGTGCTCGGCGATCCACACCAGGCGCCGCGCGATGTGCCACACCAGTGGGTGTCCGGCGAAGAACTCGCGGAACTCCGGCAGCGGCCACCGGCGCCCCGTCGTCATCGACCGTTCGAGGCGCTGGAGCTGGAGTCCGGCGATGGCGCGGACGTCCTTCTTCAGCTCGGTGAAGCGCCGGTAGGCGGCGGGCGCCAGGGCGGCGTCGTCGCGCTGTCCCGGCTTGGGCAAGGACGGCCGGTGCTTGCCGGCCTCGTCGATGACGTAGGGCCGGAGCGCCTCGTCGAATCCGACGGTGAACCGGCGCGGGCCGTAATCGAGGACGAGTGTGCCGTGGGCGTCCAGGCCCAGGCCGGGGATGAGGCGGTCGCCGAGCTGCTCGGTCGTGAGGCCGCGCGCGGCGGCGATCTGCTCGACCTTCTCCTGCGCCCGCAGTTTCAGCGCCTTGAACTTCACCTTCTGGGAGATGCCATGGATCTCGCGCAGTGCGAGGTCGGACCCGATCGCGGCGAGCACGTCGAGTCCGCGCACCGCGTGGTGGTGGCCGCCCTCGCCCGGCCACGCCCGGACCGCCGGGACGAGTTCGCGGACGGTCGTGTCGTCCCCGAGCCAGGCCAGCGCGGCGAACTGCCAGACGTCCCGGGGTTCGGCGCCGTTCTCACGCCATTGCCGGAACAGCGCCCAGCCGAAGCGGGACAGCGAACTCTCGTCACACGCGTCCAGGACGCTTCCGAGGTCGGGATCGGGTTCGGTGGGCGTGGACATCGCCAGGAGCGTGAGCAGGTTCCGGACGGCGGGCACGGGCAGCGCGCGCTCCCGGCCCCGCAGCAGGACCTGCGGCAGCACCTCGGCGTTCACCGCCAGGTCCGCGGGTGGCTTCTTGCGGGGACGCGGCGCCTCGTCCGCCTCCGCGTCCAGGGCGGTCCTGATCGGCTCGACGGCCCGCTCGTCGTGCTCGCGCGCGAAGTCGAGGACGGCGTCCGCACCCTCCTGTTCGGCGACGAGGCGCAGGGCGTGCTCGGCGGCCTTGCGCGCCCTGCCGGCGCGGCCGACCGCGACCGGCACGAGGTAGGGAAGCGCGGCCCGTCCGTGCCGGGTGAACCATTCGGCCGCGGCCCCGCGCGCCGCCGTGCTCCGCTGGAGCCAGTCGGCCATCGCGTTCGCGACATCGCCGTCGAGGAAGGGCAGCAGCAGTTCGGCGCCGTTCGCGGGCCGGGCCCGCGCGTAACCGAGCGCGACCGGGAGGGCGTCGAGCCCGTACCGGGCGATGATGACGCGGAGCCATGAGTCCGGGTCGTAGGGGTTCCCTTTCCTGCCCAGCCCGCGCTCGTGGCGCCAGTCGGCCTGCCACTCGCCCAGGACGGGGCGGACGAGGTCTTCGGGCCCTGCCGCCAGGACCGCGCCCTGCCAGTAGAGCATCCGGCCCAGATCGGTCGTGGGGGACCGTGCCTCCTCGACTCGCCGCACCCAGGTCTCGGTGCGCTCGGCCGGAACGGGGACCCGCCCGAACGAGTGGTGGTTCGCATCGACGATCGTAACGATCTCGCTGTTCAGCCAGGCGTCGCGTTCGCCCGGCGCCCACGCCATCGCCCGCTCCCGCGAGACGGGCACGCCTTTGACGACGACCGGCTTGGGCTTCGGCTCCGTCCGCTCCCACCGCGGGGCGACCAGCGCGCGGGGCAGCTCGTCCGCCGCCGCGTCCGGAGTCCGGTCGTCGGCCGCCGATAGTTCCTCCACGACCGCGCGGCTCCCTGCGGGCAGGTCCGGGAGGGGCCGCCGCGCCAGTTCCGCATTGGCCCGCAGGTGGTCGGTCAGCAGGGCGCGTGCCGTGGCGTCCCCCGCCGACGAGGCCGCCGCCAGAACGCGAATCGCGCGGATCGGGAACCGGCGCATGGTGTCCCGGAGCGCCGCCATCATGTGAAGGTTGCCCGCGCGCTCCAGCATCTGCCGGAACGCCTCGTCGCCGGGCAACCGGCTCAGGACGTCCAGCAGGCCCTTGCGGCGCGGAGCGCTGTCGTGGAAGAGGTCGAAGGCCTCGGCCATGAAGGGGGCGATCGCAGGACCCACGCCGTCCGCCAGAGTGATGAGGTTCTCGACGTAATAGCAGTCGGAGACGGAGATCTGCGCTCCGGCGCCGAGGATTTCGAGATGCTCGGCCGAGCCCAGGGAACGAAGCAGCATCTCCCGCGGCACCGAATGCGCGGGCGCCGCGCAGCATTCGGCCACCCATTCGAGTTCGGTCGGGACGAGGTAGGCGGCGACCATCCGCCGTGCCGGCGTCGTGCGCAGCCCGTCGATGAGCGAGACGACGCGCCGGTACTCGGCGTCGCCGGTCTGCGCGATGAACGCGCGCAGGCGTTTGAGCGCTTCCTCCTGCCGCGACGGGTCCAGGTATGTTTTCTCGGCGCCGTGGACGGCCACGATCGTCGCCGCTTCCAGCGCGCTTCCCTTGCCGTCCAGGTGCTCGCGCACCACGGCGGTCAGCGCCGGGTCGGTCTCGGCGCGGCCGAGGACTTTCTCGATGGCGCCCGCGTACCGTGCGAGCAGTTCGTCCTCGCGGACGTCGGTCGATGCGAGTTTCGGTCCCGGATGCCCGCCGCGCCGCGGATGCAGATGCCGCATCCACGACCTCGGCATTTCGAGGGAGTCCTCGTCCTGAGCCACGGCGCTCGACTTGATCATGACGGGAGCGTAGTGAGGCCCGCCGACACCCGGCGGCGGACTGCCGGACGCCGGCTAGTGGTTCTCGGTGCTCTTGGACGCCTTGAGCGTGTCGAACTCCTCCTTGAAGATCGTCTGCTCGTAGAGGACGCCCTCGGGCCACGGCTTCTTCGGTTCCCGTCCGGGCTGGGGGTTGTCCTTGCGGAACTCTTCGGGCTGGCCCTGCTTGGCCGGCGGGTAGCTGTGCGAGAACATCCCCGGGGAGTAGGTGTAGTAGCCGCCCTGCTCCATGCCCCGCTGGTTCAGCTGGTTGTTCCTGCGCGACCAGTGCAGCTTCCTGGACGAGGCGGCGCGGGTCGCGTACAGCCACGTCAGCAGGGCTCCGACGATCGCGAACGGAATGATCCAGACGAAGTAGCGGGCCCCCGTCGGGGCCGTGTTCGCCAGCACGGGGTCGGCGACGATCGTGGCGAGCATGGCGGACCACCTCCCGAGGCGCGGATCGGCCCACGCCAGGTCAATTAGGGGTGTGTCCGCTGGCTCCCGTGTTAACCACCTCGGGCGCCGGGGAGGCGGGCGCGCCCACGGTGCGGAGCCGCCCGGCGGGCAGGCCCGGGACGGCCAGGGCGGCGCAGACGGCCAGCACGCCCAGCATCGGAACGGTCCATCCGCCGGTGGCGTCGTGCAGCGCGCCGAGGGCGAGCGGGCCCAGCGCCGCGATGACGTAGCCGACGCCCTGCGCCATCCCCGAGAGCTGGACCGCGACGTGGGCGTCGTGGGCGCGGAGCCCGATGAACGACAGCGCGGTCGCGAAGCCGAGGCCCTGGCCGAGGCCGAGGACCACCGCCCAGCCCCACACCGAGGCGATCGGCGCCCACGTCACCCCGAAGAAGCCCAGCGCGGTCAGCGCGACCGTGGCGACCACCAGGGGGCGCTGGTCGCGGGTCCGCCGGGCCAGGACCGGGACGGCCAGCGACCCGACCGCCTGGACCGCCGCCACCAGCGCCAGCACGGAGCCGGCGGCCGCCTCGTCCATCCCGCGGTCCTGGCAGAGCGTCGGCAGCCATCCGATCACCACGTAGGCCAGCATGCGGCGGCGTGCTGTGGGGCCTCGGGTACCTGGTGCTGGTGCTCGCCCATGTGACGCTGTACGCGCAGGACAACCCGAACATCCTGCGCGTCCTC